>NZ_CP034683.1:0-260000 GCF_003990335.1 Rheinheimera mangrovi
ATGGTGTATCAGTCCGTTTGGAAAAATTGCCTCGAAGCGCTCCAGGCCGAGCTACCGGCTCGTGACTTTGGAACCTGGATCCGTCCATTACAAGCTGACAGCTCGCATGACGCACTGACTTTGTATGCGCCTAACCGCTTTGTGTTGGATTGGGTGCGTGACAAATACCTGAACCGGATCAATGAACTGATCCAAGGCTATTGTGGCGATCATGCGCCACGTTTACGCTTTGATGTGGGTTCAACCCAAAAGCCTTTAGCTGCTCCTGTCAATCAACTGCAACGAGTTGCACCTGCTGCTGCTCCATTAGCTACCATGCCAGATCCAGCGCCAAAGACTATAGTCAACAGCAATGTTAATGCAAAGCACAACTTCGATAACTTTGTTGAAGGTAAATCGAACCAATTAGCGCGCGCTGCTGCCAAGCAAGTGGCCGATAATCCGGGCACTGCGTATAACCCGCTATTTTTATATGGCGGCACAGGTTTAGGTAAAACTCACTTATTGCATGCGGTAGGTAACGGTATTCTGGCGAAAAAACCAGATGCCAAAGTGATTTATATGCACTCAGAACGTTTTGTGCAGGACATGGTGAAAGCCTTACAAAACAATGCAATAGAAGAGTTCAAACGCTATTATCGTTCTGTCGACGCGCTGCTTATCGATGATATTCAGTTCTTTGCGAAAAAAGACCGTTCCCAGGAAGAGTTCTTCCATACCTTTAACGCCTTGCTTGAAGGGAACCAGCAGATCATTTTAACCAGCGATCGGTATCCAAAAGAAATCGACGGCGTGGAAGAGCGCTTAAAAAGCCGTTTCGGCTGGGGTTTAACTATTGCGATCGAACCACCAGAGCTGGAAACCCGGGTTGCGATCCTGATGCGTAAAGCGCAGGAGATAAATATACGTCTGCCGGAAGAAGTAGCGTTTTTTGTCGCTAAACGTCTTCGCTCCAATGTGCGTGAATTAGAAGGCGCGTTAAACCGTATTTCTGCCAATGCCAACTTTACTGGCCGTCCTATTACCATTGACTTTGTACGCGAAGCATTACGCGACATGCTGGCGTTGCAGGACAAATTAGTCACTATTGAAAATATTCAGAAAACTGTGGCTGAGTATTACAAAATACGGGTAGCGGACTTATTGTCTAAACGCCGCAGTCGTTCCGTAGCCCGCCCCCGTCAAATGGCGATGGCTTTGGCGAAAGAACTGACCAACCACAGCTTGCCGGAAATTGGCGATGCTTTTGGTGGCCGTGACCACACCACAGTCTTACATGCGTGTCGTAAAATCGAATCGTTAAAAGAAGAAACGCATGAAATTAAAGAAGATTTCCAAAACTTAATTCGAACATTGTCTTCATAATAGGGAATGGTGATGCAATTTACTATTGAACGCGACGCTCTACTCAAACCCTTACAAATGGTGTCAGGTGCTATTGAACGGCGCCATACTTTACCTATTTTGTCCAATGTGTTGATTGAGGCGCGCGAAGACGGTCAATTAATTCTGACCGGTACCGACTTAGAAATTGAACTGGTGGCGATGTCACCTATCCAGCAATTGATAAGCCCAGGCCGTATTACGGTGCCAGCGAAAAAGATTCTGGATATTTGCCGCAGCTTACCCGACACTTCTTTATTAAGTGTCACAGTGCAAGGCGAAAACTGTGTGGTCAGCACAGGCAAAAGTAAATTTACCTTGTCGACCTTAAGTGCCAACGATTATCCAAATTTAGAAAGCTGGCAAGGTGAGGTCGACTTACAGTTACCACGCAGCCAGTTGCGTCATTTGTTAGACGACACTGCATTTTCAATGGCAAATCAGGATGTGCGTTATTACTTAAACGGTTTGTTATTTGAAGTGGATAACGGCACTTTACGTTCTGTCGCAACTGATGGTCACCGTCTGGCCATGAGTTCTATTGAATTAGCAGCTACGGCCGGTCATCAAAAACAAATTATTATTCCGCGCAAAGGTGTGTTGGAAGTAATGCGTTTATTGATTGCCGATGATCAGCTGGTCACTTTAAGTTTGGGACAAAACCATATTCGTTTAACCGACTCTCAGTTCAGCTTCAGCTGTAAATTGATTGACGGCCGTTTCCCTGATTATCGTCGTGTATTGCCGCGCAACAGCACTAAGCTGGTGACAGCGCACCGTGATGTATTAAAAGATTCTTGCGTTCGCGCTTCCATTTTATCGAACGAAAAATACCGTGGTGTGCGTTTCACCCTGAGTTCAGGCGAGCTGCAAATTGTGGCGAATAATCCTGAGCACGAACAGGCGGAAGAAACCATCGAAGTGGAATACCAGGGTGATACGCTGGAGATTGGTTTTAACGTGGGCTACTTACTCGACGTATTAAACACCTTATCAACCGACCTGGTAGTGCTGCATTTAAGTGACGGCAACTCCAGTGCTTTGATTGAAGGAGTTGGGGCTAAGTCTGGCGCCATGTATGTTGTGATGCCAATGCGTTTATAGTGAATGGCATTAAATACGCTTAGAATTCAGCAGTTTCGCAACATTGCCGAAGCTCAATTAGAGTTTCGTTCCGGGATAAACCTGATTTATGGCGAAAATGGCAGCGGCAAAACCAGTTTGCTCGAGGCCATTTATTATTTGGCACATGGCCGTTCTTTTCGCAGCAGCAGACCAGAAAAGCTGATCCGCTATGAACAACCGGCATTCTTACTGAATGCCAAAGTTGAGATGGCGCAGCAGATATTAAATCTAGGCTTGCAGCGCGAACGGGAAGGCGAGCTTCGGATGCGGTTAAACGGGGAAGACCTGAACCGTGTCTCTGAACTGGCCCAACTGCTGCCGGTACAATTAATTACCCCGGAGAGCTTTAAGCTATTACTGGGAGGCCCAAAAGAAAGACGGCAGTTTTTCGATATGGGGTTGTTTCACGTGGAACACAGTTTTTATTCCTTGTGGAGCAAATTGCAGCGTGTACTAAAACATCGTAACGCCTTGTTAAAAACACAAAAGCGTTATAACGATGAATATGCCTACTGGGACCAGAATCTGGCCAGTTTGGCGTTTGAATTACAGGCTTTACGCCAGCGGTACATCTTGGCTTTGGATGCGGCGGTTCAGCCGCTATTAGTTGATGCGCCCTGGTCTTCGGGTTTAAGCATGCAGTTGTATTCTGGCTGGCCGGAACGTATCGAAGCGCCTGAGCAACTACAGCAATTACTGCAGCAAAATTTTGCGCAGGATTTGCGATTAGGACATTGTCAGTTTGGCCCACAAAAGGCGGATTTAAAGCTGAAAGTAGCGGGCCAAGCTGTTGAAGAAGTGTTGTCGCGTGGACAACTCAAAGTATTACTCTTTGCGCTTAAAGTTGCGCAAAGTAACGTGATTTATAACTACGGCCATAAACAGCCACTGTTATTAATTGATGATTTGGCCTCGGAATTAGACGATAATTCCAAGCGTCATATATTTAGTTTTTTAAACACCATTAATTCGCAGGTATTTATTTCAGCGATTAATACTGACCAGGTTTTGCCAGCAATACCGGATCTGAATCCGGCATTGTTTCACGTGGAACACGGACAGATAACAATACGGACAGAATGAAGATGGCCGAAGAACATATTTACGACTCGTCGAGTATCAAAGTATTAAAAGGCCTGGATGCCGTACGTAAAAGACCCGGTATGTATATCGGTGATACGGACGACGGTTCAGGCTTACACCACATGGTATTCGAAGTCGTCGACAACTCCATCGATGAAGCCTTAGCTGGCCACTGTACTGATGTATGGGTAACTATCCACACAGATAACTCAGTATCAGTACGCGACAACGGTCGTGGTATTCCTACAGATATGCATGAAGAGGGTGTGTCTGCAGCTGAAGTAATCATGACGGTATTACACGCCGGTGGTAAGTTTGATGATAACTCTTACAAAGTGTCTGGTGGCTTGCACGGTGTAGGTGTTTCAGTAGTAAACGCTTTATCGGACAAACTGGAATTAACCATTCGCCGTAAACAGCAAGTGCATTCACAAATCTATCGTTTAGGTGTGCCTGACGCACCTTTGGCTGTAGTAGGTGAAACTGAAGGCACTGGTACTTCTATTCGTTTTTGGCCAAGCCCAACGATTTTCAGCGATATCAATTTTCACTACGATATTCTGGCGAAACGCTTACGTGAATTGTCATTCCTGAACTCAGGCGTCAGCATTATTCTGACCGACGAACGTGACGACAAAACTGACCATTTCAAATATGAAGGTGGTATCGAAGCTTTTGTGCAGTACTTAAACCGCACTAAAACCCCGGTACACCAAAAGGCCTTTTACTTCACTTCACACCGTGAAGAAGATGGTATTTCTGTAGAAGTGGCGATGCAATGGAACGATTCGTTCCAGGAAGGCATTTACTGTTTTACCAACAACATTCCACAACGAGATGGTGGTACTCACTTAGCGGGTTTCCGTTCTGCTTTAACCCGGGTGTTAAACACCTATATGGAGCATGAAGGCTACGCCAAGAAGATGAAAATCTCCGCCACTGGTGACGACGCCCGTGAAGGCTTAACTGCTGTTATCAGTGTAAAAGTACCAGACCCTAAGTTCAGTTCTCAGACCAAAGACAAACTGGTATCCAGCGAAGTGAAGTCTGCAGTTGAAAGTGCAATGCACGAAAAACTGAATGAATACCTGTTAGAAAACCCGGGCGAAGCCAAAATTATCGTTGGCAAAATTGTTGACGCGGCCCGCGCTCGTGAAGCAGCTCGTAAAGCCCGCGAAATGACACGCCGTAAAGGTGCCTTAGATATCGCAGGTTTACCAGGTAAGCTGGCCGACTGTCAGGAAAAAGACCCTGCATTATCAGAACTTTACCTGGTAGAGGGTGACTCTGCGGGTGGTTCTGCCAAGCAGGGCCGTAACCGCAAAAACCAGGCTATTCTGCCGCTGAAAGGTAAAATCCTGAACGTAGAAAAAGCCCGTTTTGACAAGATGATTTCCTCTCAGGAAGTAGGCACGCTGATCACAGCTTTAGGTTGTGGTATTGGCCGTGACGAATACAACCCGGATAAAACCCGTTATCACAGCATCATCCTGATGACGGATGCTGACGTCGATGGTTCTCACATCCGTACTCTGTTGTTGACCTTCTTCTACCGTCAAACCCCAGAGCTGATCGAACGTGGTTACATCTATATTGCACAGCCGCCTTTATACAAAGTGAAAAAAGGTAAGCAAGAACAATATATTAAAGATGACCCGGCTTTAACTGAGTACTTAACGACTCTGGCGCTGGATGAGGCGACCTTACACGTCAATGCAGACGCGCCAGGCATAGGTGGTGCTCAGCTGGAAACGCTGGTCCAGCTGTACCATAGAGTGACAGCTACCATCACTCGTTTAAGCCGTAAGATCCCGTCGAACTTACTGAACGAACTGGTTTATGTGCCTGCTATTACACCTGAGCTGTGTAAAGACGCAGCTTTGGCGGAAACCTGGGCGAAGAACCTTGTCACCCGCTTGCAAGAGCGCGAAGGCGACGGTTCCAGCTATGCATACAGTGTGGTAGAAGACCGCGAACGCCAGTTGTTTGTGCCAAAAGTGATCATTCGCCAGCACGGTATCGACAACGAATACCTGCTGCATTACGACTTTATCACGTCAGTCGACTACGGCCGCATTGTTGAATTAGGCACTGCCATCCGTGACTTAATTGAAGAAGGTGGTTATGTCCGCCGTGGCGAAAAAATCAAACCAGTAGAGAGCTTTGTTGAAGCACTGGAATGGTTAATGGCCGAATCAAAACGTGGTTTATATATCCAGCGTTATAAAGGTTTGGGTGAGATGAACCCTGAGCAGTTATGGGAAACCACCATGGATCCAAATACCCGCCGCATGCTGCGTGTGACTATTGAGGACGCCATTGGTGCCGACCAGCTGTTTAATACCCTGATGGGTGACGACGTAGAACCACGCCGTAACTTTATCGAAGAAAACGCGCTGCGGGTGGCGAACCTGGACGTGTAAGTTTGTTGGTACGCTAACAAATGCTAAAAAGCAGGCTGAGTTAAGCCTGTTTTTTTATTGCTGATACAAACCGGAATTCCCATATAATTCAACTGCTTTCGCCGTTGGCGAGCCGCTTTCTTTTGCGTCGCCAAAAGAAAGTGGCGCAAAGAAAAGGCGACCCTGGCCGCTGCGAAAGCCCGCTCAAAAAAGTGCGTCCAAGGCGACTCGGCAACTCGTTCGTCGCTACCGCTCCTCGCTCAGACACTCCTCGTCTTAAAACCTTGGCCACCCATTTTTGAACGGCTTGCGGCTAAGGGGAGGGAGTATTCGTTTAGATGGGCATAAATAACAATATTCTACAGTAGTTTTTGTATCATTCTTTGCTACTATGTAACGGCTCGGTGGGTGTCAGGTTTCTAGCTTTAGGGTTAGAGATGGATCTAATCAACAACACTTGTGTTTGTTTTGACTTCAAAGCAATTTGGAGTATTAACGTGCTTAATTATTCTCACCGAGCATTTCAAGGAAAGATAAATGAAAAACGTAGATGCATTGAAAAATAAGGTTTGGTTTACGTATAAAGCGAGAATAATGGCCCACGAAAGGCTCATGTTGCTTAATAAAGTAACTCAGAATTTATTAATCTGGTACTCATTGATTACTGTTATATCTTCAATAGTAATGATCCGTTTTCCTCTGATTTTCGGTAGTAACGGAGATATTCTCGTCACCTGCATTTCTTTAATCGTCCTAGTTTTATCGTTGGTTGTATCAAACCGCGATTATCGTGGCCGCGAAATTGAAATGAGAAAAAACTACTTAGAATTGCAGAAACTTTACCGTGAACTAGAAGTAAAAAATGAATTGCCCGTCGACGAATTCAGCGAAACTGACGAACGATATCAATTGATCATAGCTAAAGGCGAAAATCATACTGAATTTGATGATTTGACATTCAGAGTGAAAAATTCGACAACTAGAACGCCAGCCTGGCATGCTTTCATTTTTTATTATGTAGTTAAGAGCACCGCTTGCTTATTCTTAATTGCGTTCATCATTACACCCCTTATCATTATCTTCGGAATGTATTCCTTATGAGTGCGAGCCGAGAGTTTAGTAAATTATTTAAGCTGTCTTCATTACTAGAGATCTATGCCAAATATATAAAAGATAGTACTGCAACAGGTATAGATAACTGCCGTGCAATAGTTTACGAGAAAGATGCTAAGCGCGATATTTCGGCTGCACTTGAAAGGATTAATTCTGATTGCTATAGATTTTCACAGTTTAAAGAGAAACTTATCTCTAAAGGCGCAAACAAACCCCCAAGAGTTTTATCTATACCGACAATAAGAGACAGAGTAATCCTTAAAGCGCTGTCAAAATTTCTTGCAAAACTATACCCGCAAGCAATTACTGAAATCCCTCAAGTTAAAATTAATCGTGTTGTTGAGGCTGTCAAAAGTGGTGGGTACGGTGCTTTTATCAAAATAGATTTAAAGAACTTTTATCCGTCAATACCTCACGAGCAACTGTTAAAGATACTTAAGAAAAAGATCCGAAAAAAGCAAATATTAGCTTTGATTCAAAATGCTATCAGAATGCCTACTGTACCGAAGGGGGGAGTGATCACAAGCATTAATGACAAAGGTGTGCCGCAGGGACTATCCATATCAAACTTACTAGCTGAAATTTATATCTCCGATGTTGATCAACACTTTTATGAAGACCCGAGTCTTCACTACACTAGGTATGTTGACGATATTCTGATCCTATGCAGTAAGGAAGACTCGGAAGCTCTCTATGCGCGGGCTATTAGTTATTTAAAGAGCAAACTTTTAGAACCACATGAAAGAGATTTAATTGGTTCTAAGACTCAGGTTGAACCTATTTCAAAAGGTTTTGAGTATCTGGGATATTCATTCAAAGCTGGTCGTATATCTCCTAAAGAAAGCAGCATAAAAAATTTTGAATCGAAGATTGCCTCTGTACTAACAGCCTACAAATATAAAAATGAAATTTCAAAAAATGATGCTGATCGGATAAAAGCACTTGATGTTTGCCAGTGGCGTCTGAACTTGAAGCTTTCGGGATGTATTTTCCAATCAAAAAGGTTGGGCTGGGTGTTTTATTTTTCACAAGCGGATAATACAACCTGCTTTCGTCATATTGATTCGACTGTAACCAGCATGCTGTCAAGGGCAGGAATCAAAGGTAAGATAAAAGTTAAAAAGGTTCTAAAAGCATATTATGAAGCGCGCAGAACAGACAAATCTACTCATAAATATGTCGTTAACTTTGACACTATGAGTACTGTTGAGAAAAAAGAGATTCTTCTAAGTTACTTAGGCGCGAATAAAGTGGGCAAACTAAGTGATGCGAAAATTGACTCCTTATTCAAAATGAAACTCAGAGACATCATCAAAGAGCTAGAGCAAGATACCTCGCAAGACTCCTCAAGCCTTTAAATCCAAGAAATTCATTCAACAATTTAAAATCAGCGCTACAGTTCGACGCCGCAAATAGGTATACTTTTCAGTCATTTTTACCAGCAGGTCAGGCTAATGCAAAAGTACGATATGAAGACCTTCCAGGGGTTGATCCTGGCATTACAAGATTATTGGGCACGCCAGGGCTGCGTTATTGTTCAGCCGCTGGATATGGAAGTAGGGGCCGGTACTTTCCATCCTATGACTTTTTTACGTTCTTTAGGCCCTGAGCCTACCAACGTGGCTTATGTGCAGCCTTGCCGCCGTCCTACTGATGGCCGTTACGGTGAAAACCCAAACCGTCTGCAGCACTACTATCAGTTTCAGGTGATCTTAAAGCCGTCACCAGCCAATATTCAGGAGCTGTATTTAGGTTCCTTACGTGAACTGGGCATTGATACCCTGGTGCACGATATCCGTTTTGTAGAAGACAACTGGGAATCGCCAACTCTGGGCGCCTGGGGTCTGGGTTGGGAAGTATGGTTAAACGGCATGGAAGTGACTCAGTTCACTTATTTCCAGCAAGTAGGTGGCTTAGAGTGCCGTCCTGTTACAGGCGAAATTACCTATGGTTTAGAGCGTCTGGCAATGTACATTCAGGGCGTGGACAGTATTTATGATCTGGTCTGGGCTGACGGTCCTTTAGGTCGTGTCACTTACGGTGATGTATTCCATCAGAACGAAGTAGAGCAATCCACTTACAACTTTGAATATGCTGACGTGCCTGCGCTCTTTGCTTACTTCGACCAGTGTGAGGCCGAAAGCCAGAAGCTGATTGAAGCAGGTTTAGCTTTACCGGCTTATGAAAAAGTAATGAAAGCTTCGCATGCTTTTAACTTATTGGATGCCCGTCACGCCATCTCTGTGACTGAGCGTCAGCGTTACATTCTGCGGGTGCGCACCCTGGCCAAAGCCTGTGCTGAAGCCTATTTCGCTGCGCGGGAAAAGTTAGGTTTTCCCTTATGTAGTGATAGCAAGAGCCGTAACCAGTCAACGCAGGAGGCATAATGTCTGTGCAAGATTTTTTCGTAGAAATTGGTACCGAAGAGTTACCACCAAAAGCATTAAAAACTCTGGCGACTGCCTTTGCTGACAATATCACTGAAGAGCTGGCCAAACAGAACTTAAGCCATGCCAATGTCAGCTGGTATGCTGCGCCACGCCGTTTAGCTGTTCGTGTCAACCAACTGGCGTTACAACAACAAGACAAAGTGGTGGAAAAACGTGGTCCGGCTTTGGCTGCGGCTTTTGATGCCGATGGTCAGCCAACCAAAGCTGCTGCAGCCTGGGCTGCGTCGAACGGTATTACCGCAGATCAGGCGGAACGTTTAGAAACAGACAAAGGTGCCTGGTTAATTCACAAAGCTTTGATTAAAGGCGAAAACACAGTTGCATTGTTACCCGCTGTGATCAGCACTGCTTTAGCCAAGTTGCCCATTGCCAAGCCAATGCGTTGGGGCAATTCAACGGCCGAATTTATCCGTCCTGTGCACACTGTCACCCTGTTATTAGGTGACGACGTAGTGCCTGCTACTATTCTTGGCAAAGAGTCGGGCCGTGTTAGTTATGGCCACCGTTTCCATGCACCAGCTTTGGTCGAAATCAAAAATGCCGATGCCTACTTAAGCACGCTGGAACAGTCTTATGTCATTGCCGACTTCGCTAAACGTAAAGCTATTATTGCTGAAAATGTGGCAGCTCAGGCCAAAGCCTTAAACGGCGTGGCACTGATGGATGATGCTTTGTTGGAAGAAGTGGCTTCATTGGTTGAATGGCCAGTTGTGCTGGTGGGCTCTTTTGAAGAACGTTTCCTGCAGGTGCCTGCCGAGCCGCTAATCTCCACCATGAAAGACAACCAGAAGTATTTCCCGCTGGTTGATAAAAATGGCAAGTTACTGAATAAATTCATCTTTGTGGCCAATATTGAGAGCAAAGATCCGAGCCAGATTATCTCGGGTAATGAAAAAGTAGTGCGCCCACGTTTATCTGACGCTCAGTTCTTTTTTGTCACAGATGCAAAAACTAAACTGGTCGATCGTCTGCCTGCATTAAGCACTGTCTTGTTCCAGCAAAAGCTGGGCACTTTGCTGGAGAAATCAGAGCGTATCGCCAAAGTCGCAGCCTTTATTGCTGGCAAAATTGGTGCTGACGTACAACATACCGAACGCGCTGGTTTACTGTCTAAAACCGACTTAATGACCAATATGGTTGGCGAATTCCCTGAAGTGCAGGGCGTGATGGGGATGCATTATGCCCGTCTGGACGGTGAGGCTGAAGCAGTGGCTGTAGCGCTGAATGAGCAATACAAACCACGTTTTGCCGGTGACAGCCTGCCAAGCCAGCTCGAAGCTTGTGCTGTGGCCATTGCCGATAAAATGGATTCGCTGGTCGGTATCTTTGGTATAGGCCAGGCGCCAAAAGGCGACAAAGACCCCTTCGCCTTACGCCGTGCCGCCATAGGTGCACTGCGTATTATGGTGGAAAAGCAGTTACCACTGGATCTGATTGAACTGATTGAATTCAGCAAAACCACCTTCGGTGACAAGCTGACTCAGGATAGCGTTTCCGACGAAGTGCTGGACTTTATGCTGGGCCGTTTCCGCGCCTGGTATGAAGGCGAAGGTTTTGGTGTGGACGTGATCCAGGCTGTATTGGCCCGCCGTCCAACCAATCCGGCTGACTTCGACCGTCGTGTTAAAGCAGTGGCTGAATTCCGCAAACTGGACGCCGCTTTAGCTTTAGCCGCGGCCAATAAGCGGGTAGCAAACATTCTGGCGAAAGTGACAGAAGCTATTCCACAAAGCATCAACAGCGCTCTGCTAAGCGAAGACGCCGAACAAGCCCTGCATAAGGCCATAGTGGCTGAACAAGCCTATCAGGCCACTGTAAGCAGCTACGCTGAAGGTTTAAGCCATCTGGCCGCCATGCGTGATGTGGTCGATCAGTTCTTCGATAAAGTCATGGTCAATGCTGATGACGCTGCAGTTCGCTTAAACCGTCAGGCTTTGTTACAGCAATTACGTGAATTATTCCTGCGCGTAGCGGATATTTCTGTATTGCAGTGATACGCAATTGATTGATAGTAATTAAAAAAGGAGCTTCGGCTCCTTTTTTGTTGGTTAAAGTGATGATAAAAGTTGATGCTTCGGAACCTACTGATTTAACCACTTCCTAAACTGCGCTGTTCTGGTTTTACTGCTGATGGCGGGTTCTTTGTCGCAGCTTAGCACTACAGCCACTGACTCTTTGTTGTAAGGCTCTACCTGTAAGATGCTGCTGATATGAATAATATCGCTGCGGTTTAGCCGGAAAAACTCGCTGGGGTCGAGCTGGTTTTCTATATCGCCCAAATTGGCTTCGGTCAGTATATGTACGCTGTTATTTTTATCTGTCGCCAGTAATACGCCGTTGGCGGCACGTATCAGCAGAATATCGGCGACTGGCAAAATAGATAAACTTTGGCCTTTACGTAATAAAAACCGCTTTTTATAAGCCGGTGCTGTAGCTGTTACAGGCTGTTGCAGCTTATGTTTCAGCTGAGCGAAATTCAGCATAGCTTCGGCAAATCTGGGGTAGGAGAAGGGCTTCAGCAAATAATCCACCGCCTGATACTGAAACACCTGCATCCAGTACTGATCATAAGCTGTGGTGAAAAGCACAGGGCAAGGCAAATCCAGCTGCTCTAACGCAGTAAATACCTGACCATCTGTCAGCTCTACATCGGAGAAGATTAAATCCAGTTGTTGAGCTTTTGGATCTGCAGAGAAAAACTCAATCACCTGAGCGACAGAACTAAGCTGAGCTACCAGTTCGGCGTCGGGTTGATAGCGTTTCAGATAAGCGGCCAGTTTTTCTGCCGCTAATACTTCGTCTTCAATAATCAGTACTTTCATGGCCCATCCTTGCTTATGCCGCCCTTTAAACACTCTGCTGCAGTGGCACAGAGACGATAAACTCGTCGTTTTGTGTCACTTCTATTGGCTTGCCCAGCACCGTCTGGCAGCGCTCAGATAAATTGCTTAAACCTGTGCCTGTACCGGGCTGGGCATAAGCCTTGGTTCGCAATGGGTGACGCACTATTAACTGACCTTGTTGCAGTTCCAGTTGAATCAACAATGGTTGTTCAGCTGATGCGCTGTTATGTTTCACTGCGTTTTCCAGCAGCAACTGCAGGCTGCAGGGCACTAACTGATAGTTAGTTTGTTGCTCCGGCTCTACAGAGCTCTTTAGCTGAAAACTGGCCGGAAAACGTTGCGCCAACAGTGTCATATACTGCTGTGCAAAAGCCAGCTCGTCAGCCAAAGGCACCAGCGTTTTACTGCCTTGCTGCAATTGGTAACGGTAAATATCGGCAAAATGGTCAAGAAACTGCTCAGCCTGATCCGGGCTTTTATGAATAAGCACAGACAGTACATTGAGGTTATTAAACAAAAAGTGTGGGTCCAGTTGTTGTTGCAGTAATTGCAACTTGAACTGCTGGTTATGTTGTTGTGCCTGCAGCAGCTCGAGTTGTTGCTGTTGCTGGCGCTTTAAAGCTTGCCACAACAAATCAGCACCAGCTATTAAACTATGCACCAGCAGATACATCAGGCTCACCCGCAAATACTGCTGCATTACTAAGGGCTGGCTGGTGGCCAGGTCAATAACCAGCTGTAATACGGTCATCAGGCCGACAAACAGTGCCATACTTAAAGCAAAGCTTTGGCTGTAACGCTGTAACAAAGAGGTTGGTGTATGTTTGGTCCAAAGCCGGGCATCCAAAGTACGGCTTAACCAAAGCGATAACGCCGCCTGCAAGGTCAGCCAAAGTGGAGCATCAGCGTGAAACAGCAGGGGTTGTCCCGGCGCTGTTTGCAACAGCGCCAGATACAACATCAAGCCATAGGAAAACAGCAGCAAGCTGAAAAAGGTTTTGAGTTGTTTCATCCTTTCACCTGTACTGCTTCAGGCAAACGCATCAATTCGCTGCCATCTTCGGCGTAAAACACCAGTTGAGGTTTGCCATCTTTTCCTACAGCCATTTCAATTCGTTTATTTCCTTGTGGATCATTCAGTTGCAGCATAGCTTTTTTGTTTAATGTGCCATAAAAAGCTCTTCTGTTGCCATGAATATCTGGGTGTTGTTGTTCCAGTTCTTTTATGCGCGCTTGAGCTTTCGCATCACCTTTTTCTGCTGCCAGCATCAGCTGCATATAGTCGTCTATGGGGTACTGCGGTCTGTCTACCACGTTCAGGCCAGTGATCAGCATGCCGTCTTGTTCAATATGCTGCAGCGCCAGGCTTTGGTCCTGATTGTAACGGTCAAAGGATAAATGCAGACCATGTTCTACTTTGCCGTCTTTTTCAAAACCACGAAATACAAAACCGCCGTTTTCTGTGCCTTCGTCATTGTAAAAAATCATGCCTGGGCGTGGGCCCGGATCGAAAAACTCTTTGCCTTCTTTTATGGCCTTAGGCGCATGGCCTGTATTGGCGATCACCAGCCGCGGATGCCCACTAGGCTCCATCACATTGATACGCTGTACATTGAGTTCGCGCACTGTGCTGCTGTCGCTGGGCAGCCATTGGGTTTTAATGGTTAAAGCCACCAGCGCTGTGATTAGCAGCAGGTTTAAATTGGTTTGATTAAAGATTTTATTGAACTGTTGCATGGTGTTTTCCTTGTTTATCAGTGATTCATTGTCTTGATGCTGGCAGTGTGGCGGAAGGGGGTTGACCCTTACAGAGTGAACCTATAAAGAGCGGAAAACTTCATCTAAAGGGCGGAAAAATGCAGATGGATCAGCAGGTTTTGTTTAAATAACTGCTTACATTTAATGACTTAAGTTGTTTTTGTTTTTCTGTCAATCTGCTTGTAATTAGAAGCTAAATAAGGAAAGACTGATGCAGAACAGGATCAAGTTAAGGCTGTTGAGTGGCTGTTTCCTGATTGCGAGCGGTATTCTTGCGATGCAGGCTTCAGCAATTGTTATTCGCCACGACAAAGCGCCAGAGCAGTATCTGGCATCTAAGGCTGATTTTCCGCCTTTGGTGACCTTCTACAACATTGGTGTGCACGGCACTTTGATTGCGCCAGAATGGGTGCTCACCGCCGCTCATACGGTGTTTTGTTTAAATCCTGGCCAGCCTGTTCAAGTGGGAGATGAACTGGTTGAAGTTCAAGCACGTTATAGTTACCCGACATATCAGCTGGGTGAACACAATGATTTGGCGCTGATTAAGCTGGCAAAACCTGTGCTTAGCGTGCAGCCAGCTAGGTTATACCGTCAGCAGGACGAGAGTGATCAGGTACTGTGGTTTATCGGCAGTGGAGGCACTGGCACAGGCTTAACAGGTGAAACTGTAGGCTATAAAGAAAATAATGGTGTGCTGCGTAAGGCCCAGAATAAAGTAACAGCAGTGACCAAATTCGATCTGCGTTTTGTTTTTGAATCGGATCAACAGGCTCTGGAGCTGGAAGGTGTATCAGGTAATGGCGACAGTGGTGGCCCGGCTTATCTAAAAAAAGACGATGACTATTATCTGTTGGGCGTGAGTTCCAGAGTGGACTCCTGGTTTAAGGATGTCGGTGAATATGGCGTCAAAGAGCTGTATACCCGAGTATCAAGCTATACCAGCTGGATTGATCAGGTGATGGCAGCGGATGATACAGCAAGAGCAAAACTAAGCTCTACAGATGGGTTTTTACAAGAAGGCATGACGGCTGAAAGTCTACCCGGCATTTGTGCTTCTTTAAGCCTGAAAACGAAGTCTTGAAACTTGAAACTTGTGCCTTAGCCAGACTTTTTTACTAAATAACGATAAGGCTCGGCGCTGGTATCGCTGGCCACCAGTTCATGCTCCATAAAACGACAAAAAGCTGGTATATCCCGGGTAGTAGCCGGATCGTCAGCGGTAATTAATAAAGTCTGGCCAGCCGTCATTTTTCGAATCGCCAAGCGGGTCAACATCACAGGCTCAGGGCAGCGTAAACCTAAAGTATCCAGCTGCTGATCGGCCGCTAAAAATAACTGTTCAGGGTTTGACATAGTTCAGGTTCCACGTGAGAAAAGGCGCATATGCTAACTTAGGCTGAATATAATAAAAAGGGCTGGCCTAAGCCAACCCTGTTATTCAATAGCTAACAGCTACTATTTATTCGACACGTTCAAACACTGTCGCTATGCCCTGGCCTAAGCCGATACACATAGTGGCTAAGCCGTATTTGCCACCTTTGTCTTCCAGCACGTTAATCAGTGTGGTGCTGATCCGTGAGCCAGAGCAACCCAGCGGGTGACCTAAAGCAATGGCGCCACCGTTTAAGTTCACTTTAGTATCCATCACTTCCAGTAAGCCTAAGTCTTTCATCACTGGCAGCGCCTGAGCAGCGAAGGCTTCGTTTAACTCGGCATAATCGATATCAGCCACTGTTAAACCCGCCGCTTTTAACGCCTTTTTACTGGCAGGAACAGGGCCGTAACCCATGATGGATGGATCGCAACCTGCTACACCCATACCTATGACTTTGGCGCGGATTTTTAAGCCTAAGGCTTTGGCTTTTTCTTCGCTCATCACCAGCATGCCGGAAGCACCGTCTGATAAAGCAGAGGATGTCCCCGCAGTTACAGTACCGTTGGCTGGGTCAAACACAGGGCGCAGACCAGCTAAGGCTTCTACTGTGGTTTCTGGACGTATTACTTCGTCGGTATCAAAGACTTTCAGTACGCCGTCAGCGTCATGGCCTTGCACCGGGATGATTTCGTTTTTAAAACGACCCTGCAGCGTGGCTTCATACGCCAAACGGTGTGAACGGGCACCAAATTCGTCTTGTTGCTGACGGCTGATGCCATGCAGTTTACCTAACAGTTCAGCGGTTAAACCCATCATACCTGCAGCTTTGGCTATGTTTTTGCCTAAACCTGGGTGGAAATCCACGCCATGGGTCATAGGCACATGGCCCATATGTTCCACACCACCAATTAAGTACACATCACCCATGCCGGTTTGAATAGCACGTACTGCGTCGTGTAAGGCTTGCATGGATGAACCACAGAGGCGGTTTACCGTCACAGCTGGTACAGAATGCGGGATACCTGCCAACAAAGCGGCGTTACGGGCGACGTTAAAACCTTGTTCCAGAGTTTGTTGCACGCAACCCCAGATCACATCGTCAATTTCAGCCGGATCTAAAGCCGGGTTACGTTCAACCAGAGCGGCCATCACATAAGCCGATAATTCCTCTGCACGCACGTTGCGGAAGATACCAGCTTTAGAACGACCCATAGGGGTACGGATACAATCAACTATCACTGCTTGTTTCATTTGTTTCTCTCCGCCTTAAACAGGGTAGAACACGGCACCAGAAGCTGCCATGGCGCGGGTTTTGTCTGTTACCTGATAGATTTCACCTAAATGAGCGTATTTGTCGGCTAAAGCCACAAAGTTCGCTAGACCAATGGTGTCGGCATAACGCAGCGGACCACCACGGAACGGAGGGAAACCTAAACCATAAATTAAGCCCATATCTGCTTCTGCAGCTGAGGCCACAATGCCTTCTTCTAAGCAGCGGATCACTTCGTTAATCATGGGCACCATACAGCGGGCAATTATGTCGTCAGCACTGAATTCCACGCCTGTGCTACCTGCTTTAGCCAGTAATTCATAGGCTGCAGCATCTGAGTCTTTCTTCGGCTTGCCTTTGGCATCTTTGCTGTAGGCATAGAAACCTGCACCGTTTTTCTGACCGAAACGTTGTGCCTGATACATCACAGCCACAGGGTCGTTTTCCACTTTACCCATACGAGTTGGGAAGCCAGCAGCCATTACGTCAGTGCAGTGGAAGGCTGTATCTAAACCTACTACATCCAGTAAGTAAGCAGGGCCCATAGGCCAGCCAAAGGTTTTTTCCATCACTTTGTCTACTTTGGCAAAGTCAGCACCGTCTAACACCAGTTTGCTGAAGCCTGCAAAGTAAGGGAACAGTACGCGATTGACATAAAAACCTGGGCAGTCGTTGACTACTATAGGAGATTTGCCCATACGAGCTGCATAAGCCACTACCGCAGCTACGGTTTCTTCGCTGGTGTCCTTACCACGAATAACTTCAACCAGCGGCATTTGGTGCACTGGGTTAAAGAAGTGCATACCACAGAAGCGGCTTGGGTCTTTTAAGTTGGCGGCTAATGAATCGATAGAGATAGTCGAAGTGTTCGAGGTAATAATAGCGTCTGCTGCTACTAACTCTTCTACTTCTTTGAGCACCGCACCTTTGATTTTGGGGTTTTCAACTACAGCTTCTACCACTATATCAACGGCTTTTACCGGCTCCATGCTCAAAGTCGGCTGGATGCTGGCAATCACTTTTGCCATACCTACAGCATCTAACTTTTTGCGTTCAACCTGCTTGTTCAGCAGCTTGGTGGCTTCGCCCATACCCAGCTCTAAAGCTTTGTCGGCTATGTCTTTCATCACAACTGGCACGCCTTTTAATGCAGACTGGTAAGCGATGCCGCCACCCATAATGCCTGCACCTAAAACGGCTGCTTTTTTAATGTCTTTGGTCGCTGTTTTGGCTGCTTTTTTCGCTTTGCCTTTAATCAGCTGGTCGTTCAGGAATAAGCCGATCTGGGCCGAAGCGGCAGAAGTTTTTGCCAGTTTGGCAAAAGAGGCGTTTTCTAAAGCGACAGCACCAGCACGGTCTAAGCGGGCTGCTGCTTCGATAGTTTCTACCGCAACCATAGGAGCAGGGTAATGTTTACCTGCGTTGGCAAATACCATGCCTTTGGCTGTGTTAAAGCTCATGGTGGCTTCAATTTTATTCAGCTTTAATGGCTGTAATTTAACGGCACGTTTTTTCTGCCAGTTCAGTTTGCCGGCAATGGCATCCTTGATCATCGACAAGGCTGCGTCTTTTAATTTTTCCGGAGCAACAACGGCGTCGATAGCGCCTTCTTTTAACGCAGCGTCAGCACCACGTTCTTTACCTGTGGTGATCCATTCCATACCACCGTCAGCACCAATAATGCGAGGTAAACGCACTGAACCACCAAAGCCTGGCATTAAACCCAGTTTCACTTCAGGTAAACCTACTTTGGCTGTGGTGTCTGCGACACGGTAGTCTGCAGTTAAGGTCCACTCGAAACCACCACCTAAGGCAAAACCACGAATAGCAGCAATGGTTGGAACCGGTAAATCTTCTGCCAGGTCAAATACGTCAGAGGCAGATTTGATCCAGGGGATAAGTTCAGCTTCAGGCTGCTGGAATGTACCTAAAAACTCTGTAATGTCAGCGCCAACGATGAATGCGTCTTTTCCTGAGGTGTAAATCACGCCTTTGAGGTTTTTATCTGCATGCAGCAGATTCAAAGCGGTGCGACAATCTGCTAAGGTTTGTTGGTCAAATTTATTAACTGAACCGGCAGCATTAAAGGTAAACTCGGCAATACCATCCGCCAGATAGGCGACGGTGATGCTGTTACTCTGGTAGATCATGAATGTTCTCCTTCGTCCGATAGGGTGGACTGTTGCTTTTATTCGCAACTGGTAAGATGAGTCTATTGCAGTCTCAGTGTGTCGTGGTTAAGTAAAAATTTCAACCGTTATTTAAACACTTGTTTGAATTGACGGTGGATGTTCCAGTAACTATAGGTGGTAAATATTTGTATGTGGCGTTTATCCTCTGTTTTCCGTCCATCGCTTTGGTTGCTGGCAACCGCCGCCTTGTCCGTCGTTTTTCCTGTACATGCTATCAATGAGGGCATGCGTAAACGTTTCGAACTGGCTGAGAAAAATATCCATAAACTGACTGAAACTCAGGCCAAAAAAGTATTAAAAGAAATGCAGGCTTATCCGCTGCAGCCTTATCTGGAACTGGAGTGGCTAAGTAAATCGCTGGATGACACCAATGCTGTTGTACGTTTTATGCAAGAGCATCAGGGCACACCATTAGAGCGTACTTTACGCGCGCGTTGGCTGAATTATCTGGCAAATCGCAAACAAGCTCAGTTATTTCTGAAGAACTATCAATATGGCTCTGACGTTGTGCTTGATTGTCAGGCTTTGGAAATGCGGCTGGTGCTGGAAAAGCCTGCTGCCGTTTGGCCCGCAGTACGTGATTTGTGGGCTGTAGGTAAAACTCGTCCTGATGAATGCGACCCTATTTTTGACCGTTGGCGCAAAGCCGGTCAGCGTACGCCTGATGCCGTTTGGCAACGGGTGTTGGCCGCGGTAAAAGCTGACAATCAGCGCATGTTGCCTTATTTACGTAGTTTGTTACCGCAGGACCAGAAATACCTGGCAGAGAAGTGGGTGCAGGTGATGGACAACCCTGCGTTGGTCTATCGCAAAAGCTTCCTGCCACTGCGCAGCCCACTTGAGCGTGATTTAGCTGCCTATGGCATACAAAAGTTGGTATGGAAAAAACCAGATCAAGCTATTGAGGTCTGGAACAAATTTGCTCATGACCCGGCCTTCAGCAACGAAAATCGTGCTGTGACCGCTCGTCAGATTGCCATAGCTTTAGCCAGTAAAAACGATCCCCGAGCTGATAAATTTATCGCCATAGTGCCAAATGAATACAAAGACACTTTGTTTGTGCAGTGGCAATTGGCCAGCCTGTTACGCAAAAAAGACTGGTACGCAGTCATTGATGCCGTAAAAGCATTGCCTGCAAAACTGGCCGAAGAAGATTCCAGCCAATATTGGTTAGCCCGCGCTTATCAGCAGGTGAACTTAAAAGAATCCTCTGTGCATATTTATCAACAACTGGCCAAGCTGCGCAGTTACTACGGCTATCTGGCTGCTGCTCATTTAGGTCAGCCGCCAAGTCTGGCACATAAGCCAGTGCCAGTGTCAGCCACCGACTTTTTAGCTTTTAAAAGCAGTGCTCCAGTGCGGCGAATGAAAGAATGGCAAGCGCTTAAGCGACCCAATGCAGCCAAACGTGAACTGACACATTTGCAGCAATACGGCAGCGACTTACAAAAATACAGCGCCGTTAAACTGGCCTATGAATTGGGTTGGTACGATAACGCTATAGTGGCACTGGCCAAAGCTGGCTATTGGGATGATGTCGACTTACGTTTCCCTATGGCCTTTAACAAAGAAATTCAGACCTACTCGAAAAAAGCCAAGGTCGATCCGGCCTGGGCTATGGCGATAGCGCGGCGTGAAAGTACCTTTATTCCAACGGCTAAATCGCCTGTTGGTGCTCATGGTCTGATGCAAATAATGCCAGCAACGGCCAAACATATTACCGGCCGTCGTGTGCCAGTTGAGCAGTTGTACAATCCGGTCACCAATATTAATTACGGTACTTATTATCTGAACTACCTGATGAAAAGCACTGACAACAATGTTGTTTTTGCCACAGCCTCTTATAACGCCGGTTATAGCAGAGTGAAATCCTGGATCCCAAAAGATGGTTCAGTGCCACTGGATATCTGGGTTGAAACTATTCCTTTTAAGGAAACCCGTGATTATGTCAAAAACGTCATGATGTATTACCAGATCTACAGCTTAAAAATGCAGAAAAGCCAGCATATTTTTGAGCCTCTGGCAGAAATGCGGGTAGGGATCGAGGGCTAAGGCTCTCGTGGTACAATGGCTTTGAATTAGTAAATATTTATTGGGATCCGAATTTATGCGTCCAGCTTATCATGAACTTTACGCCGCTCATTTATTTGTGTTGCAGCAACGCACTAAAGCCGTATTAGCCCGCGAGAATCTGGACGCGTTAGTGATCCACTCAGGTCAGGCCAAACGCCAGTTCCTCGACGATATGGATTACCCTTTTAAAGTAAATCCGCTGTTTAAAGCCTGGATCCCAGTGGTAGACAACCCGAATTGCTGGTTGATTGTCGATGGTGTGAATAAACCTAAACTAGCGTTTTATCTGCCAAAAGATTTCTGGCATAAAGTGCCAGACGCTCCGGATTCGTTTTGGTCTGGTTTTTTTGATATTCAGATTCTGGAAAAGGCCAATCAGGTTGAACGTATTTTGCCTTATGACAAAGGCCGTATGGCCTATCTGGGCGAGCATATTGAAGTGGCGACTGCTTTAGGTTTTAGCGAAATTAACCCTGAAGGCGTGATCAGCTATCTGCATTACCATAGGGCTTATAAAACCGACTACGAGCTGGCCTGTATGCGTCAGGCTAACACTCTTGCAGTGGCAGGGCACAATGCTGCCAAAGCTACTTTTATGGCGGGAGGTTCAGAGTTTGATATTCAGCTGGCGTATCTGGCAGCTGTGGGTCAGGGCGAAAACGAAGTGCCTTACGGCAATATCATAGCGCTGAATCAAAACGCGGCCATTTTGCATTACACAGCTTTAGAGCGAAAAAAACCGGACCAATTCCATTCGTTTTTAATTGATGCTGGTGCCAGTTTCCATGGCTATGCCGCTGATATTACCCGGACTTACAGCTTTCTAGACGATGAATTTGCTGCGCTGATCAATGCCATGACGGACATAGAGCTGAAGCTGGTGGATGGCTTAAAGCCAGGCATCAAATACCCGGATTTACATATCGAAGCTCATCAACATATTGCAAAGATACTGGCCGACTTCAACTTTGTACAGATGTCAGCTGAAGGCATTGTGGAATCCGGTATCAGCCGTACCTTCTTCCCGCATGGGTTAGGTCATCACCTGGGTTTACAGGTGCATGATGTCGGCGGTTTTATGGCCGATGAACGTGGTACTCATGTGGCGGCTCCTGCCGATCATCCATTCCTGCGTACCACTCGTCTGGTTGAAGCCAACATGGTCTTTACCATAGAGCCGGGTTTGTATTTTATTGACTCTTTATTGGCTGATTTAAAAGAAACAGCCCATGGCAAAGCGGTGAATTGGGATAAAGTGGCGGAGTTCCGTAAATACGGTGGTATCCGGATTGAAGATAACGTCATAGTGCACAAAGACCGCAACGAAAATATGACCCGTGAGCTGAAGCTAGCTTAAGGCGCTTTGATGTCCGGCAGTTGGGTGTTGGCTAAAACGGTTTCGTCTGAGCAAGAAATCAAACGCAGCCGTTTTTTATGTACTTTATGGCCAATACAGAGTCTGGCAGAAGGCCAGCAGATTATTCGTCAGCAAAAGCAGCAACATCCACAAGCAGCTCATGTCTGCAGTGCTATGCTGTTGCCAGCAGGTGCAACGGGTCAGCCGCAAGCCTTCAGTGATGATGGTGAACCTTCAGGCACTGCAGGCAAACCTATGTTGGCTGTATTGCAAGGCTCCGGCATGGTAGGGCTTTGTGCGACTGTAGTGCGTTATTATGGCGGCATTCAGCTGGGCACTGGCGGATTAGTCCGAGCTTATAGTGATGCAGTACGACAAGCTCTGACGCTGACACAACGCGAATTTATACCTATACGGCAACAGGCCACTTTGTCTGTGCCTTATGCAGTTTTTGAAGCCATGCAGCGTCTGTGGCAAAACCGCTGGTTGGTAGATCAGCAAGAGTTTGACCAGCAAGTGCGCTTAACAGTACGTATCGCTCAAAGCGACCAACAGGAATTTGAACAGCAGTTTATGCAGACCATACTCAGACTAAAAGAACCGCAAGCCACCCTGATGTGGCATAACCCGTCAGAGCAGGATTCCTGATGCAATACCGTTCCATCATTCGTATTTTAGGTCTGCTGGTTACCATCTTCAGTATTACCATGTTGCCTCCTGCCTTTGTTGCCTATTGGTATCAAGACGGCGCTGGAGTGCCCTTTTTATTGTCTTTTTTCTTGTCCTTACTGATTGGTTTTGTCGTCTGGTATCCAAACCGCAATGAAAAGTCTGAACTGAAAGTACGGGAAGGTTTTTTAATAGTGGTGCTGTTCTGGACCGTATTAGGTGCAGTAGGGGCTTTACCTTTCTGGCTGACCGAAAATCCGGATATGGATCTGGCTGCCAGTATGTTTGAGTCTTTTTCAGGCTTAACCACCACAGGTGCTACAGTGCTGACCGGTTTAGAAAGTCTGCCCAAAGCTATTTTGTATTATCGCCAGCAAATGCAGTGGTTCGGTGGTATGGGGATCATCGTATTGGCTGTGGCTATACTGCCGATGTTAGGGGTGGGTGGTATGCAGTTGTATAGGGCTGAAACTCCGGGTCCGGTCAAAGATAACAAAATGACACCCCGTATCGCTGATACCGCCAAGCATCTGTGGTTTATCTATCTGGGTATTACTATCGCTTGTGCTGTCTCTTTTTATGTCGCAGGTATGAGTGTTTTTGATGCGATTTGCCATGCATTTTCTACCGTAGCTGTAGGAGGTTTTTCAACCTACGACGCCAGTATTGGTTATTTTAACAGCGTCAGTATTAATATGATTTGTGCCATCTTTTTATTGATTAGTTCAGTCAATTTTCCTCTGCACTTTGCCGCTGTACGAGGCAAAAACATTAGAACCTATTGGCGCGATCCAGAGTTTAAAGCCTTTGTTGCTATTCAGTTGGCGTTGATGCTGCTGTGTTTTTTGGTGCTTTTAGAAGAGCGGATTTATCCGGACTGGCAAAATGCGTTAAACCATGGTTTTTTTCAGGCTGTGTCTATGTCCACTACTGCGGGTTTCTCTACCGCAAGTTTTTCCAGCTGGCCGTTGTTTTTGCCTATTCTGTTAATCTTCGCCAGCTTTATCGGCGGTTGTGCTGGTTCTACTGCTGGTGGTTTAAAAGTAGTGCGGGTACTGCTGCTATTTTTACAGGGTAAAAGGGAGTTAAACCGGTTAGTGCATCCACGGGCTGTCTATTCGATCAAACTTGGCCGTCGGCCAGTACCGGATCGGATAGTGGAAGCCGTCTGGGGGTTCTTTGCTGCTTACGCTTTTGTCTTTGTAGTTATTATGTTGCTGCTGCTTTTGGTCGGTATGGACAATATCAGCGCTTTTACTGCTACCGCCGCCTGTTTAAACAACTTAGGCCCTGGTCTGGGTGAAGTGGCCGCCAACTTTGCCTCAGTGCCTGATGCGGGCAAGTGGGTGTTGGTGGTCGCTATGATCTTTGGTCGTTTAGAGATTTTTACCTTGTTGGTGCTGTTTACTGCCGCGTTCTGGAAAGATTAATTCTGCCGTCGTCCTTGCGGATTAATCTTTCCTAAATCAATTTGGAATTCCAGACGGGCGGATGCAAGACCCGCCCCTACGGTTTTTTTAACCAGCAATAGGTGTTAATCCATGTTCTGGTTGGATTGCAGAGGGGCCGCGGCTTGTCCCAGCCCTTGCGCTGCTATTAGATGGTCAGATGCAAGTGCCGAGTGGTATCAAATAAATATCGCGCTGACCTGGAATAAGCGTTCTACCTCGGTGATGTACTTTTTATCCACCAGAAATAAAATCACATGGTCGTCAGTTTCAATCACTACGTTATCGTGAGCTATTAATACTTCGTCGCCACGCACTATGGCGCCTATGGTTGCGCCTGGTGGCAGTTTAATCTGGCCTATGGCCTGACCTACTACTTTTGACGTTGATTTATCACCATGAGCAACAGCCTCAATGGCTTCTGCAGCTCCTCTGCGCAGTGAGTAAACGTTCACTATGTCACCACGACGGATATGGGTCAGCAGGGCTGAAATAGTAGCTTGTTGTGGTGATACCGCTATATCTACTTCGCCGCCTTGCAGCAAATCCACATAAGCGCCGCGTTTAATCAGCACCATGGTTTTTTGTGCGCCCATACGTTTGGCCAGCATGGCGGACATAATATTGGCTTCATCGTCATTGGTGACCGCTAAAAACACGTCCACCTGTTCGATGTTTTCTTCTTCCAGCAATTCAGGGTCTGACGCATCGCCGACATAAACCACTGTATTGTCCAAAGCACTGGACAGGTATTCAGCTCGCTCTTTACTGCGTTCAATCAGCTTCACGCTATGGTTTTTCTCTAAGGCGCGAGCCAAACCATAACCTACGTTACCACCACCGGCTATCATAATGCGGTGATAGCTTTTCTCCAGCTTTTGCAGCTCGCTCATCACAGCGCGGATATGTTTAGTGGCTGCGACAAAAAATACTTCGTCGTCCGCTTCTATTACCGTAGTGCCTAAGGGCTTAATCGCATGACCACGACGATAGATAGCGGCAACACGGGCATCCACATGCGGCATATGCTGTTTTAAGGTCGATAAGGCATGGCCGACAAGCAGACCACCATAATAGGCTTTTACCGCTACTAAGCTGACACGGCCTTCGGCAAACTCCACCACCTGCAAAGCGCCAGGGTAGTCGATCAAGCGTTTGATATAGTCGGTGACCAGGGTTTCAGGGGAAATAAAGTGGTCGACTGGCATATCGTCTTTGTTAAACAACTGGTCGCGGTATTTCAGATACTGGTTAGTACGGATACGGGCAATTTTCAGCGGTGTATTAAAAATACTGTAGGCCACCTGACAAGCGACAATGTTTACTTCGTCGCTGCTGGTGACTGCAATAATCATATCGGCGTCTTCAGCCCCGGCACGTTTTAAAATATCCGGGTGCGCACTATGGCCATGCACCACCTGCAAATCGTATCTGTCTTGCAGGGCGCGTAGCTTTTCAATATTGGTGTCAACGACAGTAATGTCGTTTTGTTCACCGACCAGGTTTTCCGCTAAAGTGCCACCTACCTGACCTGCACCCAGAATTATAATTTTCATAAAGCCTCTGCGTTACCGCTTTGTCTTGCGAAGTTTGGCATAAAAGAAACCATCCATTTGCTGCTGGCCTGGCAAAATTTGCCAGTGCAAGTCCGGGTGACTGTCGGCCAAGGGGATCAATTTTGCATCTGGATGTTCTGCTAAAAAGGCCTGAATTTGTTGCAGGTTTTCTTCCGGCAACACAGAGCAGGTGGCATACAACAATGCAGCATCAGGCTTTAACAAAGGCCAGATATTGCGCAAAATTTGTTGCTGCAACTCGACTAATGGCGCTATATCGGTTTTCTTCCGCAGCCAGCGAATATCAGGGTGGCGACGGATCACGCCAGTGGCTGAACATGGCACGTCCAGCAATATGCGGTCAAAGGTCTGGAAGCCTGCCCAATCATCCGGGTCTGCAGCGTCAGCGGCCATCACCCGGGCATCTAAACCTAAGCGGTCCAGATTGTCGTACACCCTGTCTAAACGGCGTGGGTCTTTATCCAGCGCTAATACATCAGCTTCTGGCGCAAGCTCCAGAATATGGCAGGTTTTGCCACCAGGAGCGCAGCAGGCATCTAATACCGAATCGTTATTGCGCGCACCCAGGAAATAAGCCGCATGCTGAGCTGCACCATCCTGTACTGAAAACCAGCCATCGGCATAACCTGGTAATAAGGTCACATCAGAAGCCTGCTCCAGAAGTAGGGCACAAGGTAAATAAGCAAAAGGCTGACTGGCTGCTATGCCTTGTTCAGCAAGAGCGGCCAGATAAGCTTCGGGTGTAGTACGTAACTGATTGACCCTCAGCCATAACGGCGCTTTTTGCTGATTTTCATCCAGTATTTGCTGCCACTGCTGCGGATACGCCTGTTGCAGCAACTGAATAATCCAGCCCGGATGATTGTAGCGGACTGGTAAAGGGGCTTCCTGAAAATCAAAGACTTCTGGCTGGCGCTGCACTGAACGTAATACGGCGTTAATTAAGCCTGTCAGACTTTGGCCTTTTAAGGCGCGGGCTGCTTCTACGGTTTCGCCTATGGCGGCATGGTCTGGTACCCGTAAAAATTTCAGCTGATACAAACCGACGTAAATTAAAAACTGCAGCGGTCGCAAGTGTTTGACCAGAGGTTTATCCATCAGCTTCTGACAGACAGTTTCCAGCTGAGGCAAATAGCGCATCACGCCAAAACAGATTTCCTGCAGCAGGGCTTTATCTAAAGGGGATTCCAGCTCTTGCTGAGCTTTGTGCAGAACTTCTGATAAGGATTTACCCTGATCCACCACCTGATAACAGGCTGTTGCCGCCAGAGCGCGTAAATTTTTACTCATGAGTGCCACTCAGCATCTGTCCTGGTTGAAACCAGTCGGCGCGGCCATTGAGAAAATCCATTACTTTCATGGCTTTTTTTCCGGCAGGTTGTAATTCGGTGATTACCAACACGCCATCACTAGTTTGAATAGCTATGCCTTTTTTATCGACCCGCAAGACTTGGCCTGCTTGGCCTGAACCTGGTTCTGTTACTGCGCGCCAGATTTTTAGCTGCTGAGCACCCAGTTGCAGATAGCTCATTGGCCATGGGTTAAAAGCGCGGATTTCGCGTTCAAGGGCTATGGCTGGCTTGCTGAAATCTAACAAAGCTTCTTCTTTGGACAATTTTTCGGCGTAGTTCGCCAAATGATCCTGCTGTGGCTGAGCTTGGGCTTGCAGAGCTTGCAGATTAGCCAGAGCATCCACTAAAGCGACAGGGCCGGTCAGAGCCAGTTTGTCGTACAGGCTGGTACTGGTTTCATCTGCTGCTATAGGGGTGCTGACTTTGCTCAACATAGCGCCTGTATCTAGGCCTATATCCATTTGCATAATAGTCACGCCAGATTCGGCGTCACCGGCCCAAATGGCGCGTTGAATAGGTGCAGCACCGCGCCAGCGTGGTAATAACGAGCCATGCACATTGATACAACCTAAACGTGGAGCATCGAGCACAGCTTGAGGCAGGATCAGGCCATAAGCGACCACTATCATCAGATCGGCATTTAACGCCGCTAATTCTTGTTGAGCAGCGGCCTTTTTTAACGACTTCGGCTGATACACCGGAATATCATGTTGCAATGCCAGTTGTTTCACCGGGCTTTGTTGTAACTGATGACCACGACCTGCAGGTCTGTCGGGTTGACTGTAGACGGCAATCACCTGATGAGGGGAATCCAGCAGGGCGGCGAGATGGCGGGCAGCAAAATCTGGTGTGCCCGCAAAAATAATACGTAAAGGAGTGGTCAAAATAGTTCCTGCTTGATTAACGGGCTGCCAGACGAGCTTCTTTTTCCAGCTTTTTCTTAATACGGTCACGTTTTAATGGCGATAAATAATCTATAAACAATTTGCCCATTAAATGGTCCAGCTCGTGCTGTAAACAAATCGCCAGTAAACCTTCAGCCTGAATTTCAAACCACTCGCCTTTGCTGTTTTGCGCTTTGACTGTCACTGCGGCGGCGCGTTCTACTTTGGCGTAGCTTTGCGGCACAGACAAACAGCCTTCTTCGTATTCAGTGTCACCACTTTTGGCAATGATTTCCGGATTGATAAAAATCATCGGCTCGTCACGGTTTTCTGAAATATCGATCACGACAACACGCTTGTGCACATTGACCTGAGTGGCGGCTAAGCCTATGCCATTTTCGGCATACATAGTGTCCAGCATATCTGCTGTCAGTTGCTTAATTTCGGCCGTAACTTCAGGCACAGCAGCGGCTACTGTGCGTAAACGGTCGTCTGGATAATGTAAAACTGTTAATACTGTCATGGAACCTACAAAAGTCGTCTATGTTCAATTGGCTGTGCTATGGTCTAATTTTAGCCATTTATGCACAGTATGAATAGCTTAGTGTGCAAGAATTACTATAAGTACGGATGGGGACGGTGTTATGCGACAGCAGCTTCTTGCTATTTTAGTCAGCTTCTCTGTGTTTTTCAGTACTATTCTGCTGGCTGATGAGCTGAAACTCAAGGCTGATGCGCCTACCTTGTATCAGGTCAAGGCGGGCGACACCTTATGGGATATAGCGGGTTTGTATTTGCAGCACCCCTGGTTGTGGCCGCGTTTATGGAAGTTAAACCCCCAAGTGAATAATCCTCATCTGATTTATCCCGGTGATGAGTTGCATTTGCAGTTTGATGCCGACGGTCAGCCGATACTGACTTTAAATAGCCAGCGAGTGACAGCCAGCAGCTCCGAAGTTACTCAATCCCAAAGCAATAGCACAGCTGCAGGCACTATCAAATTAACCCCTCAAATTCGACGTATAGCAAAAGCAGACAAAGCAGTGCCTTTAGTCTCACTTGCCGGAATAGCGCCTTTTTTATCGGAAGAGCAACTGGTATCTGAGGATCAACTGGAAAGCCTGCCTTATGTGTTGGGTGGCAAGGATAACGTGAAAAATGCTGTATCCGGTCATCTGCTTTATGTTCAGGGGGAGCTGGATCAAACTCAGCGTTATGGCATTTACCGGCAGGGGGAAGTCTACGAAGACCCACAAAGCGGTAATGTATTGGGTTATGAAGCCATATTAATGGCAGAAGCAAAAGTCTTGCCGCCCGCCATGGTGGACGAGCAACAAATCAGCCGGATTGAAGTGCAAAAATCCAGACGTGAAGTGAAACAAGGTGACAGGTTGTTACCTATGCCACAGCAGTCTGTGTATCCGGACTTTTTTCAACTGCAATCGCCAGAAACTGTAGTTTCCGGAGTGATAGTGGATAGCGCATCTGAATGGCGCGAGTTTGCCAAAGGCGAAATTGTGCTGCTGAATCAAGGCCAGAACGCTCAGCTACAACCTGGTCATTTGCTGGGGATATTCCGTCCGTCGCCCGCAGTGGTTGATTTTTGCGATAAACCTTCGTATCCGGAAGACAGCGACAAGCTCCAGCGCATTTTGCATGAAGTGGTAGGTTCTGCCGATGAAATGCCCACCGAATTAGTGGGCCAGCTGATGATAGTCAAAGTGAGTGAACACAGCAGTTTTGCGATGATTTTACGCACAGAACAACCGGTACGGGTGGGTGATTTAATAGGTAATCTCTAGTGTTCTGACAAAGGAGAGGAAAATGGATGACCTCGAGCATTGGATCCGTTTAGCAGCTATACCATCTATGGACAGGCTGAAGCATCAGCAGTGGGCAGAGCTGGTCACTGCCGCAGATTTCCATCAGTTGGATGATGTTCAACTGCAGCAGCTTGGGTTTACTGCAGGCCAGATTCAGTGCCACAGGGCAATCAGGCCACAGCGTATAGAAGATTGTCTGCAGTGGCTGCAAGCCAGCCCGGATCATCATTTTATCCGTTACATAGACCCACTTTATCCAGAATTACTCAGCCAGATTAAACAGCCGCCTTTTGCCTTGTTTATCAAAGGCAATCCGGCTTTGTTAAACGAAGCACAGATTGCGATAGTCGGCAGTCGTCAGCCGACTGCTACAGGCAAGCAAGTGGCTTTTAATTTTGCGGCTGACTTATGTCGTTTAGGTTTAACTGTCACCAGCGGCATGGCCAAAGGCATAGATGGCTGCAGTCACAGAGGGGCTTTGTCAGTAGGTGGCAATACCATAGCAGTGCTTGGCCATGGTTTTGATTCAGTGTATCCGCCTGCGCATAAAGAACTGGCCGGCGACATTGCCAACAGCGGTGCTTTGGTTTCAGAGTTTTTGCCTGACGTGCCTCCGAAAGGAGAGCATTTTCCACTGCGCAATCGTATTGTGGTCGGCTTAAGCTTGGGTACTTTAGTGGTAGAGGCCGCGCTTAAAAGTGGGTCTTTAATCAGCGCAGGTTATGCCGCAGAGTACAGTCGTGAACTCTTTGTGATTCCGGGTTCCATCTACAATCTGCAGGCTGCGGGCTGCCATCAGCTTATTCAGCAAGGTGCTAAATTAACCACTTGTGTCGCCGATATCATAGAAGAATGGAGCTTTTTACAAAATAACAGTCTAAGTACTGTAAAGGACAAAGAAAAAAAATTACAAACAGACTTGTTTGACGACAGCTTGTTGGCTAACGTAGGTGATGAGGCCACTGCAATTGATCTAATAGCAGAGCGTAGTGGTTTATCTGTAGCGCAAGTCTCAATTGAATTACTTCAACTGGAATTGGCCGGTGAAGTGGCAGCAGTACCTGGTGGTTACATCAGAGTGAGGAGGGCCTGACTATGTTTGATATCCTCATATATTTGTTTGAAAACTATATCCACAATGAGTCAGAAATTTATGTAAATCATGCCGATCTGCAGCGTGAGCTCAGCAAAGCTGGTTTCCATGATGATGATATTTTTAAGGCCCTGCGCTGGCTGGATTCGTTGTCTGCCTTGCAGGAAAGTCATGTTAAGCCCTATTTAACCAAAGTGAATTCGACCGCAGTCCGTATTTACACTGTGGAAGAGCAACGTAAGCTGGAGACTGAGTGTCAGGGTTTCCTGCTGTTTTTGGAACAAATCAACGTGCTGGATGCGCCCACCCGCGAGATGGTATTGGACAGAGTGATGGACCTGGATCAGAGTTCTGTCAGTCTGGACGATTTAAAATGGGTGGTGTTGATGGTGCTGTTTAATGTGCCTGGTCGTGAAAATGCTTATGCCCAGATGGAAGACCTTATTTTTGACGAACCTACAGGGCCGCTGCATTAAGCGGCCTTTTTCGTTGTAAGCATTGCTGCAACTCCAATTATTTTGGGTATATAATCCTGCCAGTTTTCTTCTATGGCCTTTGTATGTCCCAGTCTGACGATACACTTTTTCAACACGAAAAAACCGCAGAGCCTTGTCCTCTGTGCGGCCATGCCTTGCAGATTAAAAGTGGCAAAAACGGACCTTTTTTAGGCTGTAGCAACTATCCAGCCTGTAATTACCTGAAGGCTCTGCATCCGCATGAAAATACAGTAGTTAAAGTGCTGGAAGATCAACTTTGTCCAGAATGCGGAAACGAATTAGCGGTGAAAAATGGCCGCTACGGTATGTTTATTGGTTGCAGTAATTACCCGCATTGTCATTTTGTGGTGCATGCCGATGAACCTGAAGCCAGTGATCTGGCTTGCCCTGAATGCAAAAAAGGGCAGTTGCTGGAGCGGACCAGTAAATACGGCAAAGCCTTTTACGGTTGCAGCAGATACCCGGACTGCAAATGCCTGCTGAACTTTAAGCCAGTCGAAGGACAATGCCAGTTCTGTAATTATCCACTTTTGATGGAAAAACCTTCAGCTTCTGGTGTGAAGTTACTTTGTGCCAGTAAGAAATGTCAGAAAGTGCAGGGCAGTTAAAACAGGGCTCCAAACTGGCAGCAAATAAAAAAAGGCCCGTACGGGCCTTTCAGACTGCTGACAAAGGTCTGGACGTAGCTCCAGACCTTTGATCTAATAGAATCAGTTCAACACAGGACTGATTATCTATGTTACGAGACACATCTCCCCAACAATATCAGCTTGAGATGGTAACTTTGGAGCAACTGGTTCCTAAAGACCATCTGGTTCGTAAGATTGATACTGCTATTGATTTTGAATTTATCCGCGCTGAAGTGGCTCACCTCTATTGCAAAGACAATGGCCGTCCGGCGATTGACCCTGTGGTGCTGTTTAAAATCATGCTGCTCGGTTATGTATTTGGTGTGCCAAGTGAGCGGCGACTGATGCAGGAAATCGAAGTCAATGTAGCCTATCGCTGGTTTTTACGGTTGAGCCTGACGGATAAAGTGCCGGATGCCTCGACCTTAAGCCAGAACCGTATCCGCCGCTTTAATGGCACTGATGTATTTCAGCGTATCTTTGACCATATTGTGGAGCAGGCCATATCCCGCCATCTGATTGGAGGACGCACGCTGTACACCGACAGCACCCATTTAAAAGCCAGTGCGAACAAGGGGAAGTCCATCAATAAACTGGTGTCTGCCAGCACATCTGCGTACATCAGGCAGTTGAATGAAGCGGTTGAGGAGGAGCGTAAAGTCGCCGGAAAAAAGCCGCTGAAGGAGAAGCAAGAACAGGTCTGTGAACTGCAATCTATCAAGAGTAGCACCACGGACCCGGACAGTGGATTTATGACACGCGAAGGCAAGCCACAAGGCTTCTTCTACCTGGACCACAGAACCGTCGACGGCAAACATGGCCTTATCACCGATACCTTTGCAACCCCTGGTAATGTGCACGACAGTCAACCTTACCTTGCCCGATTAGACCGGCAACTGGAGCGTTTTGACCTGAACCCGGTGGCGGTCGGATTAGATGCTGGCTACAACACGGCCATGTTGTGTCACTTAATTCAAGAGCGCCAGATTGAACCTGTGATGGGGTATCGTCGACCGAATAAAGGCAAGGGACTGCTGCGTAAAAGTGCGTTCAGCTATGAGAAAGACAGCAACAGCTACCTCTGCCCACAAGGTCAGAGTCTTCAGTACAGCACCACCAACCGTGATGGATACCACGAATACAAATCAGACCCGGCGATATGCAGGAATTGTCCGTTACTCAAACAATGCACGCGCAGTAAAAACCAGACCAAAGTGTTGACGCGGCATGTGTTTGAGCAAGCCAAAGAAGCCGCAAACCAGACGAGACTCAGCGCTTGGGGTAAGAAAATCTACCAACGACGAAAAGAGACGGTAGAGCGTAGCTTCGCAGACGCTAAACAACATCATGGTCACCGATATGCACGCTTCAGAGGATTACAGAACGTACAAATGCAATGCCTGATGGCAGGCACCGCGCAAAACATCAAAAAAATGGCGTTGCTACTGGCCGCCTGAGGAAGAAGCCCTTCAAACACCTGCTAATCGACCACAGACACACGACCAGACCTCTTCAGAACAACCCAACGTGCCAAAACACTCAGTCATGAAGTCATCGAGCTTCAGCCGTCAACTGTCGTAAAACTCGCGCTAAAAGTCCTTAAAAAAACAAACCCCATCAAAAAGGTGGGGTTTGTCATTAATCTGAAAGGCCCGTACGGGCCTTTTCGTTAACAGTAGATCTGTTATTGCAGTTGTTTTAAGCGTGCCGCTACTAAATCCAGCTCTGGGAATTCCTGCTCTGGTAAATGCTGACGCAGCAGATCAAAACGTTGTGCCAGTTCGCTGGTGCTGGAGGCACTTAAATTGATATGGCCCATTTTGCGGCCAGGTCTTTTGCCTTTGCCGTACCAGTGCAAATGGCAGCTTGGTAAGCTTAAGACGGCAGGGCTGACATGGTCTTCGCCCAGAATATTCACCATCAAAGTAGGGCGCACTAAAGCTGTGCTGCCCAAAGGCAAACCACAAACAGCTCTTAAGTGGTTTTCAAACTGACAGGTGTCTGCACCTTGTTGAGTCCAGTGTCCTGAGTTATGCACCCGTGGCGCTATCTCATTGACCAGCAGCTGGTCACCCACCTGAAAAAACTCCAGTGCCAATACACCAACATAATCCAAAGCGCTGGCTACAGCTTCAAACATCTGCTTGGCTTGTTGCTGTAATTCCTGCTGACCTGGCAAGGCCAAAGACACTGCCAGTACACCAGCGACATGATGATTTTCTGTCAGAGGGTAGACCACCATTTCGCCAGCCTGATTACGGGCTCCAACTAAACTGACTTCACGGTCAAAACGGACAAACTGCTCTGCCACTATAGCTTGAGGCAAAGTGTGATCGGCGCCTGCCATAAACTGCTGAATATCAGCCCAAATGGCTTGTGCGTCCGCCTGAGTTTTTAAGCGCCACTGGCCTTTGCCGTCATATCCAGCTAAAGCACTTTTCAGTACCAGTGGTAAGCCCAGCTGTTCTATGGCCTGATAAAAATCCTGCTCAGTCACCACAATTTTGTAGGCCGCATTGGCGACACCGGCTTTATCCAGCAGTTGTTTTTCCTGACGGCGATCGCCACCTGCTTTGATTGCTGTGCTGTTGGGTAAAAACTTACCGCTTTGCTGACACAGCTCCTGCACCGGATAAGGAATATGCTCAAACTCAGAAGTGATGACATCGGCATTGGCAATAGCCTGAACCAGACCAGTGCCCAGTTGTTGCTGAGTGACTGGGTCAACAATTGTGTCGCTGTTTACATCATAAGCCGAGACTTTTAAATTCAGTGGCGTGCCAGCCAGACTCATCATTCGAGCCAGTTGACCAGCACCTAAAACCAGAACCTTCATTGCTTATTCCTCGGCTGGATTCGGGTGAGCCAATACAGAGTCAGTTTGTTCTTTGCGGAAAGCGTCAATTTTGCTCATCAGCTCTGCATCAGAGGTCGCCAGAATTTGGGCGGCCAATAAGCCAGCATTGGCAGCACCCGCATCACCAATAGCCAGCGTTCCCACTGCAACACCTTTTGGCATTTGCACTATGGATAACAAGGAATCCAGACCTTTTAAGGCTTTCGACTGCACTGGCACACCTAAGACCGGCAGACTGGTAAAAGCCGCCGCCATACCAGGTAAATGGGCTGCGCCGCCAGCACCGGCAATAATGACTTTTAAACCACGGCTGGCCGCATTGGTTGCATAGTCAGCCAAAAGTTGAGGGGTTCTGTGAGCTGAAACAACAGTGGTTTCATAGGCGATTTGAAAACGATCTAACATATCGGCCGCGTTTTTCATTGTGGGCCAATCAGATTTAGACCCCATGATAATACCTACTTTCATCGTTGTTTCCTTAAAGCTGCAAAGAACTGGCATAATAAGGCCGCTATTATATACGCAAAGTAATTGAAGCTGTAGCTTCAGGGAAGACTCTGGCCGCGACCAGAAAGATTTTTGATTAAAAACCTCAGATACAGGACTTAAAAAAGTGACAGATATCACATCTGCCGTGACCGCCCTGCGACAAGGTCAAGTGATTGCCTACCCAACCGAAGCTGTGTTTGGTGTTGGCTGCGACCCGGATAATAGTCAGGCCATTGAAAACTTGCTGCAGGTCAAACAAAGGCCAAAATCCAAGGGCTTAATCTTAATTGCTGCGGACTTTTCCCAGTTGATTCCATATATTGCAGCCGACCAGCTCAGCACAGAACAAACTCAGCTGATGCTGGATTCATGGCGTGACAGTGCAGGAGTGAAAGACAAAGCTGCAGTGACCTGGGTAGTGCCCGCTTCGAATCTTTGCAGTGACTGGCTGACAGGGCAGTTTGATAGCATTGCGATTCGGGTTTGTGATCACCCTGTAGTGCAGCAGTTATGTCTGGCTTTTGGTAAGCCTATTACCTCGACCAGTGCAAATTTATCTGGCCTCGAGCCTTGTCGCAGCACGGTCGAAGTTCAGCAGCAACTGGCAGAGCAAGTTGCTGTAATAGTGGATGCGCCAACAGGTGGGCGAGCTGTGCCTTCAGAAATACGTGATATCACTACGGGCCATATATATCGGGCGGGCTAATAGTCGCCTGCGAATCAAGAGATAAGCAAATGCAAAACGTCGATAAACATCAGGTAAAAGCTTTTTTAATGGCACTGCAGGACAGCATTTGCGCTGAGCTTGCCGCTGCTGATGGCGTTTCAATTTTTGTCGAAGAAAGCTGGGACAGGGCAGAAGGCGGTGGTGGTCGCAGTCGTGTATTGACTCAGGGTGCTGTGTTTGAACAAGCTGGTGTGAATTTCTCTCATGTTTTTGGCGATAAGATGCCAGCTTCAGCTACAGCGCACAGGCCTGAACTGGCTGGGCGTAAGTTTGAAGCCATGGGCGTGTCTTTAGTGATCCATCCGCTCAATCCACATATCCCCACAAGTCACGCCAATGTACGGTTTTTTATCGCCGAAAAAGAGGGTGAAGCACCGGTCTGGTGGTTCGGGGGCGGTTTTGATTTAACACCTTTTTATCCGGTTGAAGCGGATGTGGTGCATTGGCATCAGGTGGCCAAAGACTGTTGCGATGGGTTTGACGCCACTTATTACCCTAAATACAAAAAATGGTGCGATGAATACTTCTACTTAAAGCACCGCAACGAAACCCGTGGTGTAGGTGGTTTGTTTTTTGATGATTTAAACGAACCGGGTTTTGAGCAGAGTTTTGCTTTTATGTCTGCTGTAGGTGAAGCCTTTACTAAGGCTTATCTGCCAATAGTCGAACGTAATAAAAACAAGGCGTTTTCGGAAGCAGAGCGCCAGTTCCAGCTTTATCGCCGTGGCCGTTATGTCGAGTTTAATCTGGTGTTTGACCGAGGCACTTTGTTTGGTTTGCAAAGTGGTGGTCGCACTGAATCTATTTTGATGTCGATGCCACCTTTAGTACGCTGGCAATATGGTTATCAGCCTGAAACAGGTTCGCCGGAAGCACAGTTGTATCAACGTTATTTAACGCCACAAGATTGGCTGGGCCTGAACGGATAACTACTTTCAATGTCTGTTTAGTGTCTGCTTGTTGTATCTCAGGAAAAACTAAATGATAAATATCCATGTATTGTTATTGTGTGGTGGTGGTAGTGCTGAACACGACGTGTCACTTCGCAGCGCTGATTTTCTCGAACAACAATTAGCTGCTTTGCCGGGTGTTGCAGTAACCAGAGTTGAGATACAGAAAGACCGTTGGCTGGCTGCTGACGGCTCTGATTGTAGCTTAGGTTTAAACCGTCAATTGCTGACTGGTGATAAAACCCTTTTAGTTGATTATGTGGTGCCTTGTATTCACGGTTACCCGGGCGAAACCGGTGATCTGCAATCTATGCTGGAGCTGGCCGGCTTGCCTTATCTGGGCTGTGGGCCGGAAGCCAGCACTTTATGTTTTAATAAAATCAGCACCAAATTATGGTTATCGGCCGTTGGTATTCCAAATACCCCATATTTGTTTTTAACCGAAGCGTCAACGAACAGCCTGCAACAAGCCAAACAGGCGCTGACCAAATGGGGTAGAGTCTTTGTGAAGGCGGCCAGTCAGGGTTCTTCGGTGGGGTGTTATGTAGCCAGTACTGAAGATGAACTGCTCAAGGCCATTGACGACGCTTTTGGTTATTCCGGGCAGGTGTTGATTGAAAAAGCACTAAAACCGCGCGAGCTAGAGGTGGCTGTTTATCAATATGGTGACGAACTGATAGCGACCCACCCAGGCGAAATTTGTGTGCCGCAGGACAGCTTTTATTCTTACGAAGAAAAATACAGCAACGCCAGTCATACCACTACCAGTCTGGAACCTGCCGGCCTGACCGAATCTCAAATTGCTACAATGCAGCAACTGGCCTTAAAAGCATTCAGACAACTGAATTTACGGCATTTGTCGCGAGTCGATTTTTTCCTGACCGAAGAAGGTGAGATTTTGCTAAACGAAATTAATACTTTCCCCGGTATGACCTCTATTTCAATGTTCCCGCAAATGCTGGCACATCATGGTCATCAGTTTGGCTTGTTTTTACAGCAGATTTTGCAGCGTGCTGTGCCGCAGCAATAATCATTGAGTAAATAAAACAGCAGGAAAGAGAAGGGGCCGAACTGCCCCTTCTTGTTGTAATGGATAGTTGTGTTTAGGTATCTCGATTAATCATATGACTGGCCAGTTGCCCCAGCGAATGACTTAAGCCCTGGCGCAGCAATTTGTCTTCAACTACTTCTGCCAAGGCTTTATCCATACAAAACATCCACTGATCGCGCATCTGCTGATCCACAGCAAAAGGCATATGGCGCATCCGCAAACGTGGATGGCCGTATTTTTCTTCAAACAAAGCAGGGCCGCCCAACCAGCCGGATAAAAACTCAAAAAACTTTTGCCTTATCGTATCCAGTGGCAGAGGATGGATGGCATACAATTCAGCTGCTTCTGGTGCTGTCGACATGATGTCGTAGAATCTGTTGGCCAGACGCCGTGTTGCTACTTCGCCGCCAATCAGCTCGTATGGCGTGGTCGCCGGAGTCGGATGTGGCTTGCTATTTGGCTGGCTTTTATTAAAAATCGCGTCAAACAACTTTTTCATGGTGAACCTGTGGACCGTTACGCTGTATTTGGAAATCCTGTTGGGCACTCAAAATCGCCGCTGATCCATAGCTGGTTTGCCAAACAAACCGCTCAAGCTTTGAGTTACGAGGCCATTTTAGCACCGGTCGACGCCTTTGCCGACAGCTGGTTTAGCTTTGTCGCTGCTGGTGGCCGGGGCGGCAATGTCACTGTGCCTTTTAAGGAGCAGGCCTATCAGTTAGCAGAACAACTTAGTGAACGCGCGTTGCAGGCAGGTGCGGTCAATACATTATATATAGATAAAGCCGGTGTGCTTTGTGGCGATAACACCGATGGTTTGGGTTTAGTGGCTGACTTAACCCGGCTGGGAGCCAAGCTTCAGAATGCGTCGATTCTAATCTTAGGTGCCGGCGGAGCTTGTCGTGGTGTCATAGGGCCTTTATTGGCGGCAGGCGTAAAACAGATCCATATCGCCAACAGAACCGCGGCTAAAGCCCTGGCCATAGCTGAGCTATTTGGAAAGCAAGTCACTGCATCAGGTTATGAGGATGTATCAGCTATTCAGTGGGGTATAGTGATCAATGCAACCTCCAGTGGCCTGGAGCAACAAAGACCACCTCTGGCAGAACACCATCTGCAGCACTGTACTCTGGCCTACGATATGTTGTATGGCAAAGAGCCGACGGCTTTTCTGAACTGGTGTCAGCAACAAGCTGTGCCGCACTGTGCTGATGGTTTAGGTATGTTAGTTAGTCAGGCCGCCGAAAGTTTTGCGATATGGCGGGGTGTAAAACCTGATGTCACTCCTGTTCTTCAGCAACTGACGGCAATGGTGAAAGCATGAACCAGCAACTGATTTTTAATCATGACTTCAGTTTTGATGACAACACTGACTCCGTCAGCTGCAGTTGTTTAGCCGCAGGTATGCGCTTACGTATCTATATAAAGAAGCCACAAGGCTGGGATAACCACAGTTGGCTTGAACAAATAAAAGAAGATTGCTTTTATTGGGAAGAACAAATAGAAGAAGCGGTCAAAGCAGACCGCTTTAATAAAGATGGTGTGTTGTACCTGGATGGCTCAGCTTAACGGCTCGGCCAGATACTCATCTTTTAATACCACATAGTTAATAGCAGACTGAGTCAAAAAACTACGCTCTGCTTCATTCAACGGCCTGGCTTGTTTTACCGGGCTGCCTACATAGAGATAACCCGACTCTAATTTTTTGCCTGGTGGCACCAAACTACCGGCGCCAATAATGACATCGTCTTCTACTATCACGTCGTCCATCACTATAGCGCCCATACCGACCAGAATACGATTACCCAACTGGCAGCCATGCAACATCACTTTATGCCCTACTGTGACATCGTCTCCTATAAGAAGGGGAGAACCGCCTGGGTTCTTGGTGCTTGGCCGTGATACATGAAGCACAGAACCATCCTGCACATTAGTACGCTCACCAATACGGATAATGTTCACATCACCCCGTGCTGCTACTAATGGCCAGATACTACTATTATGACCAATTTGAATATCACCGACCAAAACAGACGATGGATGCACATAAACTCCGTCAGCAAGCTGTGGAGTTTTACCTTTATATGAAGTTAATGACATAAGAATTTCCTCTGCTGCTGCAGGATTATGCGACAAATGTTGAAAAAAAGCACGGTTCGGTCGAATTTCAGGCTGTCGCACTCAAAAGTCCAAGTTTTCTTAAAAAGAGTGTTGCGCGCCGCCAAAAACTCCCTATAATGCGCGCCATGCCGACGGGGTGGTGCGAAAGCAGCTCTGGGGTGGTTTTGAAATGAAGTGAAAAATGATGCAAAACATCGCTTGACACGGAGTTGAAAATCACTAAAATGGCCGCCTCGCAACGCGGTGGAGTCGAAAGGCTCAAAAGTGAAGCGAAGCGCGTTGAGTAGGTGGGTTTGATAAATAATTTCAAGACGCTGGCTTGACACAAATTCTGGGAAGTGTAAGATACGCCTCCCGCTGAGCAAGGTAATAACCGGTTCGGCACAGCTCTTTAACAATAAGCAATCAATCATCTGTGTGGGCACTCACGGTTTAGATTCTGCAGCGAGCAATCGCACAAAGAATATATATCAGTGAAGTGACTTACATAGAAATATGTTTTAAGTCAGTGATACTGAGCAGCTACTTAGGTAGCAATTAAACTTTAATTGAAGAGTTTGATCATGGCTCAGATTGAACGCTGGCGGCAGGCCTAACACATGCAAGTCGAGCGGATGAGGGGAGCTTGCTCCCTGATTTAGCGGCGGACGGGTGAGTAATGCGTAGGAAGCTGCCCGATAGAGGGGGATACCAGTTGGAAACGACTGTTAATACCGCATAATGTCTACGGACCAAAGTGTGGGACCTTCGGGCCACATGCTATCGGATGCGCCTACGTGGGATTAGCTAGTTGGTGAGGTAATGGCTCACCAAGGCGACGATCTCTAGCTGGTTTGAGAGGATGATCAGCCACACTGGAACTGAGACACGGTCCAGACTCCTACGGGAGGCAGCAGTGGGGAATATTGGACAATGGGCGCAAGCCTGATCCAGCCATGCCGCGTGTGTGAAGAAGGCCTTCGGGTTGTAAAGCACTTTCAGCGAGGAGGAAGGGATTGTAGTTAATAGCTGCAATTTTTGACGTTACTCGCAGAAGAAGCACCGGCTAACTCTGTGCCAGCAGCCGCGGTAATACAGAGGGTGCAAGCGTTAATCGGAATTACTGGGCGTAAAGCGCACGTAGGCGGTTAGTTAAGTTGGATGTGAAAGCCCCGGGCTCAACCTGGGAATTGCATTCAAAACTGGCTAACTAGAGTATGTGAGAGGGGGTAGAATTCCAAGTGTAGCGGTGAAATGCGTAGAGATTTGGAGGAATACCAGTGGCGAAGGCGGCCCCCTGGCACAATACTGACGCTGAGGTGCGAAAGCGTGGGGAGCAAACAGGATTAGATACCCTGGTAGTCCACGCCGTAAACGATGTCTACTAGCTGTTCGTGGTCTTGTACTGTGAGTAGCGCAGCTAACGCACTAAGTAGACCGCCTGGGGAGTACGGTCGCAAGATTAAAACTCAAATGAATTGACGGGGGCCCGCACAAGCGGTGGAGCATGTGGTTTAATTCGACGCAACGCGAAGAACCTTACCTACTCTTGACATCTACGGAAGACTGCAGAGATGCAGTTGTGCCTTCGGGAACCGTAAGACAGGTGCTGCATGGCTGTCGTCAGCTCGTGTTGTGAAATGTTGGGTTAAGTCCCGCAACGAGCGCAACCCCTATCCTTAGTTGCCAGCGATTCGGTCGGGAACTCTAGGGAGACTGCCGGTGATAAACCGGAGGAAGGTGGGGACGACGTCAAGTCATCATGGCCCTTACGAGTAGGGCTACACACGTGCTACAATGGTACGTACAGAGGGAGGCAAGCTGGCGACAGTGAGCGGATCTCTTAAAGCGTATCGTAGTCCGGATCGCAGTCTGCAACTCGACTGCGTGAAGTCGGAATCGCTAGTAATCGCAAATCAGAATGTTGCGGTGAATACGTTCCCGGGCCTTGTACACACCGCCCGTCACACCATGGGAGTGGGTTGCAAAAGAAGTAGGTAGCTTAACCTTCGGGAGGGCGCTTACCACTTTGTGATTCATGACTGGGGTGAAGTCGTAACAAGGTAACCCTAGGGGAACCTGGGGTTGGATCACCTCCTTACCTAAAGCAGACTAGTTCGTGTAGTGTCCACACAGATGATTGATTGATACGTAGAGCAAACAGTAAAAGCGGTATCCGCGAGGATAACGCAGGATGTTTGGTTTAGCGCAAAGCGTAGCCTGAGCGAATGAAGGAGTGTACGAAAAGTACATGACTGAGTGAGCGATGGTTGCAACGAAGCGATAAGACAAACAGACAAGTTAGAGCTGGTCTGTAGCTCAGGTGGTTAGAGCGCACCCCTGATAAGGGTGAGGTCGGTAGTTCGAGTCTACTCAGACCAACCAATTCGCTGCAAGTCAGCTTGACAACGAATGAACCAATGTAGATTGGGGTTATAGCTCAGCTGGGAGAGCGCCTGCCTTGCACGCAGGAGGTCAGCGGTTCGATCCCGCTTAACTCCACCATTACTTAAGAAGATTCTGAAAGTAAATACTGTTTGAAAACTTAAAAACAACCATTCTTTGAAAGAATTGTTCTTTTTGAGCTTTATGCTCGAAGTGCTCTTTAACAAATTGGCAAGCTGATAGAAAGAAACAAGGTAAAACAATTTATTTGTGAACCTTATCACACCTATAACTTCAGACATTTTGGGGTTGTATGGTTAAGTGACTAAGCGTACACGGTGGATGCCTTGGCAGTCAGAGGCGATGAAGGACGTGCTAACCTGCGAAAAGCTGTGAGAAGTCGGTAAGAGACGTTAGACTCACAGATGTCCGAATGGGGAAACCCACCTGATTTATCAGGTATCGTATGATGAATACATAGTCATACGAGGCGAACCGGGAGAACTGAAACATCTAAGTACCCGAGGAAAAGAAATCAACCGAGATCCCCTTAGTAGCGGCGAGCGAACGGGGCTAGCCCTTAAGTTGGTAAAGCGTTAGTGGAACGCTCTGGAAAGTGCGGCGATACAGGGTGATAGCCCCGTACACGAAAAGGCTTTATCAATGAAAACGAGTAGGACGGGACACGTGGTATCCTGTTTGAACATGGGGGGACCATCCTCCAAGGCTAAATACTCCTGACTGACCGATAGTGAACCAGTACCGTGAGGGAAAGGCGAAAAGAACCCCTGTTAGGGGAGTGAAATAGAACCTGAAACCGTGTACGTACAAGCAGTGGGAGCCCACTTGTTGGGTGACTGCGTACCTTTTGTATAATGGGTCAGCGACTTACATTCTGTAGCGAGGTTAACCGAATAGGGGAGCCGTAGGGAAACCGAGTCTTAACTGGGCGAATAGTTGCAGGGTGTAGACCCGAAACCGGGCGATCTATCCATGAGCAGGTTGAAGGTTGGGTAACACTAACTGGAGGACCGAACCCACAAATGTTGAAAAATTTGGGGATGACTTGTGGATCGGAGTGAAAGGCTAATCAAGCTCGGAGATATCTGGTTCTCCTCGAAAGCTATTTAGGTAGCGCCTCGAGCGAATACCATTGGGGTAGAGCACTGTTAAGGCTAGGGGGTCATCCCGACTTACCAACCCTTTGCAAACTCCGAATACCAATGAGTACTACTCGGGAGACACACGACGGGTGCTAACGTCCGCCGTGAAAAGGGAAACAACCCAGACCACCAGCTAAGGTCCCAAAGTCATGGTTAAGTGGAAAACGATGTGGAAAGGCATAGACAGCTAGGAGGTTGGCTTAGAAGCAGCCACCCTTTAAAGAAAGCGTAATAGCTCACTAGTCGAGTCGGTCTGCGCGGAAGATGTAACGGGGCTAAACCATGCACCGAAGCTGTGGACTTGCACTATGTGCAAGTGGTAGAGGAGCGTTCTGTAAGCCGTTGAAGGTGACTCGTGAGGGTTGCTGGAGGTATCAGAAGTGCGAATGCTGACATAAGTAACGATAAGGGGAGTGAAAAACTTCCCCGCCGGAAGACCAAGGGTTCCTATCCCATGCTAATCAGGGTAGGGTAAGTCGGCCCCTAAGGCGAGGGCGAAAGCCGTAGTCGATGGGAAACGGGTTAATATTCCCGTACCGACAATACTGCGATGGGGGACGGAGAAAGCTAGGCAGGCATGGCGTTGGTAGTCCATGTGAAAGTGCGTAGGAAGGGGGATTAGGCAAATCCGGTTCCCTATATTCTGAGACACGAGACGAGCCACTAAGGTGGTGAAGCTGTTGACGCTACGCTTCCAGGAAAAGCCTCTAAGCTTCAGGTATTGTCGACCGTACTCGAAACCGACACAGGTGGTCAGGTAGAGCATACCAAGGCGCTTGAGAGAACTCTGGTGAAGGAACTAGGCAAAATAGTACCGTAACTTCGGGAGAAGGTACGCTCTTGTGTGTGAAGGACTTGCTCCGTAAGCATATGAGAGTCGCAGTGACCAGCTGGCTGCAACTGTTTATTAAAAACACAGCACTCTGCAAACTCGTAAGAGGACGTATAGGGTGTGACACCTGCCCGGTGCCGGAAGGTTAATTGATGGGGTTAGCGCAAGCGAAGCTCTTGATCGAAGCCCCGGTAAACGGCGGCCGTAACTATAACGGTCCTAAGGTAGCGAAATTCCTTGTCGGGTAAGTTCCGACCTGCACGAATGGTGTAATGATGGCCAGGCTGTCTCCACCAGAGACTCAGTGAAATTGAAATTGCGGTGAAGATGCCGTATACCCGCGGCTAGACGGAAAGACCCCGTGAACCTTTACTATAGCTTGGCACTGAACATTGACCCTACATGTGTAGGATAGGTGGGAGGCTTTGAAGTTGGGACGCCAGTCCTGATGGAGCCGTCCTTGAAATACCACCCTTGTATGTTTGATGTTCTAACGTGGGTCCCTGATCGGGATTGCGGACAGTGTCTGGTGGGTAGTTTGACTGGGGCGGTCTCCTCCTAAAGAGTAACGGAGGAGCACGAAGGTTGGCTAAGTACGGTCGGACATCGTACGGTTAGTGCAAAGGCAGAAGCCAGCTTAACTGCGAGACAGACACGTCGAGCAGGTACGAAAGTAGGTCTTAGTGATCCGGTGGTTCTGTATGGAAGGGCCATCGCTCAACGGATAAAAGGTACTCCGGGGATAACAGGCTGATACCGCCCAAGAGTTCATATCGACGGCGGTGTTTGGCACCTCGATGTCGGCTCATCACATCCTGGGGCTGAAGTCGGTCCCAAGGGTATGGCTGTTCGCCATTTAAAGTGGTACGCGAGCTGGGTTTAGAACGTCGTGAGACAGTTCGGTCCCTATCTGCCGTGGGCGTTGGATGATTGATTGGAGTTGTTCCTAGTACGAGAGGACCGGAATGAACGAACCGCTGGTGTTCGGGTTGTCATGCCAATGGCACTGCCCGGTAGCTATGTTCGGAACGGATAACCGCTGAAAGCATCTAAGCGGGAAGCCGGCCAAAAGATGAGTCATCCCTTGTACCTTGAGTACACATAAGGGTCGTTGGAGACCACAACGTTGATAGGTGAGGTGTGGAAGCGCAGTGATGTGTTAAGCTAACTCATACTAATTGCCCGAGAGGCTTAACCATACAACGCCCAAGGTGTTTGTTGGTGTGATAAAGAATTCTATCGGTTTGCTTGTTAAAGACATAAAAACAGTTTTTGCCTGGTGGCAATAGCGCTGTGGAACCACCTGACTCCATTCCGAACTCAGAAGTGAAACGCAGCCGCGACGATGGTAGTGTGGCAGATGCCATGCGAGAGTAGTTCACCGCCAGGCTCCCAATAAATGGAAAAGCCCTTCGCGAAAGCGAGGGGTTTTTTTATTTACTTCGAAATCGGTGGTGGGCCATTCGAGCAGGGCATTCCCCATGCGACAAAAACGTCCGGAACGTTTTTGGACCGCCAACGGCGGGTCCCGCAGGGACGAACCCCACGGACGGGGTGAGCAACGTAGTTCACCGCCAGGGTGAAACAGGGAAAAATGGGACGCAAACTGCTTTGCGTCACGCCTGTTTCACGCATTGAGCTCTGCGACCAAACTGCCGGGAGCAGTTTGGGACCGCTTCAGCGGGTCGCGAAGCGACGAGGCCCAGGATGGGTCGAGCAATGGCCGGACAAGACGGCCCGCTGTCACCTGACCGCCCAAATTCAAAGCAAATCTGCTTTTTAAAATCCCACAAGGAACGCCCCTACAGGCCATTCCACCAACCCCCAACCCCAAAACACCCCCATTAGCCGCATCCCACTGGCAATACCAATCTAACTCAACCTAGTATTTGCTCAACCCATAATCAGAATAACGAGGTTCAGGTGCATTTATTGATTAAAACAGCAGTTTTCGCAGCGATTTCAGGTATCAGTCTGAGCACAATAGCTGCAAAACAACCCCTGCAGTATGAAGATGTCTTCCAGTTAGAGTTTGTCTCCGATCCGCAAATCAGCAGCAACGGCGATCAGGTGGTTTTTGTGCGTAACCGTTTTGATCAGGCTCTGGATAAACGTATTGGCTCTTTATGGCTGAGTGATACAAAAACAGGTCAGCTACGACCTTTAGTGTCAGAACAAGCGGATATAAGTTCACCTGTCTGGTCACCTGATGGCAAAAAACTGGCTTTTATCTCAGCGGCTTCAGGTAAACCACAAATCCATATTCGTTGGATGGACAATGGCCAGAGTGGTCAGGTCAGCCACTTACCCGCTTCTCCTTCCGATTTAAGCTGGTCACCTGACGGTAAATGGCTGGCTTTTTCGATGTTTACGCCAAAAAAAGCAGCAAGTCCTGTGACTTTACCTGGTAAGCCCGAACAAAATGACTGGGCCAAAGCTCCTGTTTATATCGACACTATGCAATACCGGGCTGATGGCCGGGGCTATTTACCTGCCGGATACAAACATATCTACCTGATGGCCGCTGAGGGCGGTACTCCTATCCAGCTGACCAGCGGCGATTTTGATCATGCGGGTGAAATCAGCTGGCAAAACGACAGCAAAGCTTTCTATTTTTCTGCTAACCGTCAATCGGATAAAAGAGCTCAGGCCCAGAATAGCGACCTCTATAAGTTGACTATTGCAGATAAAAGCCTGACGCAAGTCACTGATCGTTTTGGCCCTGACCATGCACCTGCTTTATCCGGCGATGGCAAATGGCTGGCTTATCTTGGTTATGACGATAAGAAACTGGCGCATCAGGCCGACCAGCTGTACGTGAAAAATTTGCAGTCTGGCGAAGTAAAAGCTCTTACCGCAGATTTAGACAGGGCGATCGACAGCTTCAGCTGGGATGGCGACAGTGATGCGCTTTATATTCAGTATGACAACCAGGCTCAGGGTAAAATTGCGTTACAACCTCTGAATGGTAAGCGCAAAGTGCTGGTCGACCAGGTTGGCGGAGCCTCCTATAGCCGTCCTTATACTGGCGGAAGTTTTACCGTGTCGGATGAAGGTGATATTGCCTATACACAGATGTCGACTCAGGCTCCAGCTGAGCTTGGCTTATGGCAGGATGGTAAAAAGAAACAACTGACCGAACTGAACAAAGATTTGCAGCTTGCCCGTGATATAGGCGAAGTGGAAGAGTTTTGGGTGACATCTTCTGTTGACCAGCGTAAGTTACAAAGCTGGCTGATTTTGCCGCCAAACTTCGATAAAACCAAAAAGTATCCGCTGATACTGGAAATCCATGGTGGCCCTCATACCGCCTATGGCCCTGTATTTGCGATGGAATTACAACTGATGGCGGCTCAGGGCTATGTAGTGTTGTATACCAACCCTCGTGGCAGCACCAGCTACGGTATGGAATTCGCCAATTTAATTCACCATAAGTTTCCAAGTGAAGACTATAACGATCTGATGGATGTGGTCGATGCTACAGTCGCTAAAGGTTTTATCGACCCAGAGCAGTTATTTGTAACGGGTGGCAGTGGTGGTGGTCTGTTAACCAGTTGGATAGTGGGTCATACCGACAGATTTAAAGCTGCTGTGGCAGTTAATCCTGTGATTAACTGGTTTAGTTTTGTCCTCAATGCTGATATGTACAATTACTTTAGCCAGTATTGGTTTCCTGGTATGCCGTGGGAAAAACCAGAGCATTACCTGCAGCATTCACCTATCAGTTATGTTGGCAATGTGAAAACCCCCACCATGCTGATGACGGGTGAATCCGATCACAGAACACCTATTTCTGAGACTGAGCAGTTTTATCAGGCGCTGCAGTTACGGGGTATTGAAACCGCTATGGTGCGGATCCCTGGCGCTTCACATGGTATCCACATCAGACCCAGTAATTTGATGGCGAAACCTGCCTATATCACCTACTGGTTTAACAAATATAAAAAGTAGAGTTTTGTAGCATTAATTAAAAGGGCCACTTTTAATAAAGCGGCCCTTTTGTTTTATTCAGGGTTAATCAGATATAAGCAAAAGCGTCGGCAAACATTTGTTCACGTTTTGCACCTTGCTCTAGGAAAGCGTCGCGTACTACACCCACCATAGGGAAAGGGCCAGCAATATAAATATCGTAGGCTTCCAGCGAAACAAAATCCTCCAGTACGGCTTGATGCACTAAGCCAGAACGGCCTTGCCAGTTATCGGATGGACTTTGTACTACAGGGACCAGCCTGAAATCGTGGTGAGATGAAGCCCATTGTTGTAGTTCAGGCATATGGTACAAAGCTTCTTGGTGACGTACGCCCCAATACAAAAATACCGGTCGCTTTACGCCTGCTGCTGCTATCGCCTGGGCTATGCTATAAACATAAGAAAAGCCTGTACCACCGGCCAGCAATAAAATGGGGTTATGGCTGTCTTCACGCCAGAACGCCTGACCTAAACCCACTTCTACCGTCACTTCATCATTGCTTTGCAGATGGGCTAAGGCCTGGCCTGAATACTGATCGGCTACAGCGCCGCCAATTTGCAGCTCCAGTTGAGTTTGACCCGGAATTGAAGCCACAGAAAAAGGACGTTTATCCTGATCTGTTAAACACAGCTGTAAATACTGGCCAGGCTTAAACTCTACTTTTTGTTGTGGCGTCAGCAGCACCTGATGCACACCAGAGGTTAACGGCTGAATTTTATCGACGGTACAAATCACTTTGGTCATGAATAATCCTGCGGCTTAGCCACGAATAAAAGGGTGGTGTAAGGTCAGATCTGACTCGGCATAAGCCAGACAACAATAGGTAAAGTTCTGCGCTTTATCCAGATCAGACAAAGGTTCAGGTGGCAGATAAGACACAGAGCCAGAGCGCAGTCGGCAGACGCAGGAGGTGCAAACACCCTGCTTACAACGAAACGGAAAGTCGATGCCATGGCGTAACGCCGCTTCGAGAATAGTTTCGTTGCTTTCCACCTGAAAACTCAGGCCACTGGGCAATACTGTCACCTGATGGCTCATTTCTGGCCCGGTACTTTGAGTGTTGAACCTGGCTGCTCAGCCGGCACTATATTCAGCTCAGTCCAGATAGCATCTACTTTGGCTGTGACGGCCGGGTCCATCACTATAGGTTCTCCCCATTCGCGGGTTGTTTCACCAGGCCATTTATTGGTGGCGTCCATACCCATTTTTGAGCCTAAACCCGATACAGGAGAAGCAAAATCCAGGTAATCTATAGGTGTGTTTTCCACTAAAGTGGTATCACGCGCCGGATCCATCCGGGTGGTAATAGCCCAAATCACATCCTGCCAGTCACGGGCATTGATATCGTCGTCACAGACAATCACAAACTTGGTGTACATAAACTGTCGCAGGAAAGACCAGACCCCCATCATCACGCGTTTGGCATGGCCGGGGTACTGCTTCTTCATGGTCACTACGGCCATGCGGTAAGAACAGCCTTCTGGCGGCAAATAAAAATCGACAATCTCCGGAAATTGTTTTTGCAAAATAGGCACAAAGACTTCGTTTAATGCCACACCCAAAATAGCCGGTTCATCCGGTGGACGGCCAGTGTAAGTGCTGTGGTAAATCGGCTTTTCTCTGTGGGTGATATGGGTCACTGTGAATACAGGAAAAGAATCTACTTCGTTGTAATAGCCGGTGTGATCACCATAAGGGCCTTCAGGCGCCATTTCACCAGCTGCTATATAACCTTCCAGCACATATTCCGCACTGGCAGGCACTTGCAAGTCGTTACTGATACAGCGGGTGACTTCAGTATTGTCGCCACGCAATAAGCCGGCAAAAGCATATTCGGACAAGGTATCTGGCACAGGCGTCACGGCACCTAAAATAGTGGCAGGGTCGGCACCTAAAGCCACGGACACTGGAAAAGGTTGGCCAGGATTGGCTTTTTGCCATTCTAAAAAGTCCAGGGCCCCACCACGATGGGATAACCAGCGCATAATGACTTTATTTTTACCCAGCACTTGCTGACGATAAATACCTAAATTCTGCCGCTCTTTATGCGGGCCTTTGGTGACTGTTAAACCCCAGGTGATTAAAGGAGCTGCATCACCAGGCCAGCAGGTCATCACTGGCAGTTTGGTTAAATCAACCTGGTCACCAGTCAGCACCACTTGCTGACAAGGCGCCTTTTTGACTTCCTTTGCAGGCATATTCAGCACTTGTTTAAACACCGGCAGTTTGTCCCAGGCATCCCGCAAGCCTTTTGGCGGCTCTGGTTCTTTCAGAAAGGCCAGTAGTTTACCTACTTCCCTCAGCGCTGAAACATCAGTCTGACCCATACCTAAAGCGACCCGCTCTGCTGTGCCAAATAAGTTGACCAGCACAGGCACATCAAAGCCCTTAGGGTTTTCAAATAACAACGCAGGGCCACCGGCACGTAAAGTGCGATCGGCGATTTCGGTCATTTCCAGATAAGGGTCGATTTCCATCGAAATCCGTTTGAGCAATCCACGTTGCTCCAGCTGACTGATAAAGTCACGCAGGTCTTTGTATTTCATAAGGCTCGGGCTCTGCTTGGTGTTGGGCTATTATACATGGCTGACATAGGCAAACCAGTCTGTGCTGCTATAGGGACTAGTTGAATACGGAGTAAAACGTCGATAAGACCAATCTGATATCGTCACCTGTCATATTCAACTGGCCGCAGCTGAATTGCGTTTTCTCTGCTTCGTCATCTAATGTGGTACATATAAGCATGATGGAGTCAGTTTTATGGATTTTCCTCAACAAATTAAACAACAAAGCTGCATGGACTGCTTAAGTGGTCAATCACTTGGTTTTGAAATTCGTATGGCATTTCAACCTATTATCGACTGGTCAGTGCAAGATATTATTGGCTACGAAGCCTTGGTGCGCGGCCCTGAAGGTCAGGGTGCTGGCTGGGTGTTTGAGCATATCAACGACAGCAATAAATACTATTTTGATCAGGCCTGCCGGGTAAAAGCCATAGAAGCAGCTTCCAGGCTGGGTTTGAAGAAATTATTAAGTATTAACTTCTTACCTAATGCAGTTTATAACCCTGAAACTTGTATTCGCGCCACTATTGAAGCGGGCGATCTGTTTGGTTTTGATATCACCCAAATTATGTTTGAAGTGACAGAAGGTGAACAAATCATCGATCAGACCAAACTCAAACGCATTTTCGAGAGTTATGCCAAAAGAGGTTTTATCACGGCGATAGACGATTTTGGTGCCGGTTATTCTGGCTTAGCCTGGTTAACTTCGCTAAGGCCTGCGGTGTTAAAGTTGGATATGGGTTTAATTCGGGATATTGACAAGGACTCCGTAAAACAAGCTGTACTGAAGGGCATTCTGGCGGTCTGTTGTGAGTTAGGCACTAAATTCTGGCCGAGGGGGTTGAGAGCAAAACTGAACTGGATTACCTGGTCGCCTGCGGTATCAATTGGTATCAGGGCTATTACTTTGCCAAACCTCAACTGGAAAAGCTGTTAACTCATAGTGAGATCAACGGCTGGCGTTAAGCAGAAAAAAACTGTAGATTATCAGACATCTGGATGTCTAAGGTGTTCTTAATGAAAAAAGCAACTCAACTGATCCATGCTGGCCGTGGTAAAGAGTGGACAGGTTCGGCAGTCAACCCTCCTGTAGTGCGAGCCTCTACTATTGTTTTTGATAGCATGGCCGAGCTGAAACATGCGACAGCTCATCGCGGCGACAGAGTGCCTTATTATGGCCGCCGTGGTACAGCCACTCATTTTGCCTTACAGGATGCGATTTGTGATCTGGAAGGGGCAGCGGGTTGTGCATTATACCCTTGCGGTGCTGCAGCTATTAACGCCGCCTTACTGAGCTTTTTAAAACAAGGCGATCACCTGCTGATGGTCGACACGGCTTACGAGCCAACCCGGGCTATTTGCGATAAGTTATTGGCAGGTTTGGGTATAGAAACAACTTATTACGACCCTTTGATTGGTGCTGGCATCAGTGCGCTCATTAAAATCAATACCAAAGTGATTTTTTTGGAATCTCCCGGTTCTCTGACGATGGAGCTGCAGGATATTCCTGCCATTAGTAAAGTTGCCAAAGCTCATGACATAGTCTTGATGCTGGACAATACCTGGGGCACACCAGTGTTGCTGGATGCTTATGCTTTGGGTGTGGATATCTGTATTCAGTCGGCGACTAAATACATAGTAGGACACTCAGATGCCATGCTGGGTATTGCCACAGCCAACGAAAAACATTGGCCACAACTGCGCGAACACAGTTATCTGATGGGTTATTGTGCTTCGGCAGACGATGCCTATCTGGCCAGTCGGGGTTTGCGAACTTTAAAGGTGCGCTTAGCTCAGCATGAGGCGAATGCGCTAAAAGTGGCGAAGTGGTTACAACAACGACCTGAAGTCGAAACTGTGCGTCATCCTGCTCTGCCTGAAAACCCTGGCTATGATATTTTTCAGCGCGATTTCAGTGGCAGTAATGGTTTGTTTTCTTTTGTGTTAAAACAAGGGGATGCTCAGGCCGTGGCCGCTTTTATTGAAGGCATGCAACATTTTAAAATGGGCTTTTCCTGGGGGGGGTATGAAAGTCTGATTATTCCGAACTTAAACATTCAGAAACTCAGAACAGCCAGCAGTTGGCCTTACAGCGGGCCTTTGATCCGGTTGCATATTGGCCTGGAAGATACAGAAGATTTAATTGCTGATTTAACAGCGGCTTTTGAGCGTTTTAATAACGTGAATTAACAGTTTTTTTGATCAACAAAAGGCGCTGTTTGTGCAGCGCCTGCTATTGAAAGATTTTACTGGCGTAAAAAGGCTTCGATGCTTTCGCCTGTCACTTTGCCAATCTGACTGAACAAGTACCAAACGGCGACCATCAACATAATAGTACAAGGCAAAGCTATTATCGGATAACTCAGTGCTGTCATTTGCGCCAGCTCTTCGTTAAATGCAACAGTGCCGGGAGGGCTGACCAGTAAGTATTTCGCCAGGCCATAGTTTAATACAGAAGACACCATAAAAGAGCCTGCCACCAGATAAGCACAGTTTTGTAGTTTGGCCGCAAACAACTGTTCTGCGTTGTGAGCTTTTAAGCTGGCTTCCAGTTTTGTTAAGTCCATCAGCTCGTCGTTCAGCAGGATTTTTTTCACCAGCGGGTACTTGCTGCGCTGGCTGATTAACACCACCAGCGCAATAATACCGGGAACAGCGGCTTCTTTAATGGCGATGTAGGCTGGGTCGAGCTGCAGTAAGCTAATACCCCCGGTAAATAACACACTGATCACACCCAGCACAGATAAAAAGTTTACCTTTTTACTTTGCTGTAATTCCCACAGGCCAAAACCTAGAGGAAAGGCTAAAGCGACCACTAAAGCCCAGACAGGGCCTAACTGGTGATCTTCACTCAATTTGCTCAGAATCAGCGTGGGAATAACGATGTTAAATGCCAGGTTAACTAAAAAACCTGATGATTTTTTCTTTTCTGTCTGACTCATAAATTCTGGCCTTGCTGCATGTTTTAGTATTACAACTGCTTAGTGTGGGGCCGAGTATATCTGATTTGGTGGCTGTTACGCAGTATCACGCCGAATAGTGCAGGGCATTCGATGAAACACAAAATAGGCTGCTGACAGTAGCAAAAGCCTTAAGCTACTGATTTGTTGGTCTTTATAAAAACTTAGCAAGAACTCTGGCACTAAAGCGAACTATTCTCAATGTCATCTTATTGATTTTGTTGGTTTTTTCTTGAGTTTGTTGATTTTTTGACTACAATAAGCACAGTTTTTGAATTTGCAGGTATTCGCTATGAAAGGCCAACCTTTAGTGCTCGCTAAACTGAATGAGGTGCTGACCTCTGAGTTAACGTCCATTAACCAGTATTTTTTACATGCCCGTATCTATAAAAACTGGGGTTTGGCTCAGTTGAATTCGGTTTGTTATAAAAAATCGATCAAAGATATGAAGCAGGCTGACGAGCTGATTGAGCGTATTTTATTCCTCGAAGGCCTGCCAAACCTGCAAGCTTTAGGCAAGTTACGTATAGGTGAAGACACCGAAGAAATGCTGCAGTGCGACTTGGATTTCCAGCACGATCAGCTGCCTTTGTTACGTGATGCCATCAAATTGTGTGAACAGCATCAGGATTATGTCAGCCGTGAATTGCTGCAGGAAATTCTGGAGCACGAAGAAGAGCATGTCGACTGGATTGACACTCAGCAGCAACAAATTAATTTGGTCGGTCTGGAAAATTATCTGCAAAGCCAAATGGGTTCAGGAGACTAACAATGAAAGGTAATACACAGGTTATAGCCGCCTTAAACGAGCTGCTGTCGAATGAACTCAGCGCCATGGATCAGTATTTTATCCATTCCCGTATGTATCACGACTGGGGTTTAAGCAAACTGTTTGAACGTATCGATCACGAAGTGACAGATGAAAAAGCTCATGCGGCAGCCTTGATTGAACGTATTTTGTTTTTAGAAGGCACACCGGATTTATCCAAACGTGACCCGCTGCAGGTGGGTACTGACGTGCCGTCTATGCTGCAAAACGATTTAAATGTGGAGTATTCGGTGGGTGCTTTACTGAAAAAGACCATAGCTTTGTGTGAGTCAGTGCAGGACTATGTCACCCGCGATTTGCTGATGACTTTATTGGACGACACTGAAAACGATCACGCCCATTGGCTGGAACAACAGCTGCGCCTGATCAAGCTGATTGGTTTGCCAAACTATATTCAGTCGCAAATCTAAGGCTATTGCCTGTTTGCAAAAAGCACCTTCGGGTGCTTTTTCTGTTTAAAGTCGTCAGTATAACGCTTGGGAAGCTTTCATTCTGCCATTGAACTACACCCGCAGGCGGCTTAAAGTACAAAGCCCTATGGATGCTGTCAATCAATGCTTGAAGGACTTATTTTGTGACTCCAGAACAAATTCAACTTTCTGCGGCCTGGCTGGCGGATTATCGACAACGTGGTGAAGCCGCACCTTTATTGCCAGCAGAGTTACGTCCAACTTCTCTGGCTGAAGCTTTTGCAATCCAACAATGGTTGTTTATTGAATTGGGGCTGCCTGTGGTTGGTTGGAAAGCCGGACTGCCTGGGCCAGATAAATGGGTACTGGCGCCTATAGCTCATCTGCAACAAGGCGAGCTTTGCTTGTTTGAACAACAATCAGAGCAGTACAGTATTGAGCCTGAACTGGCATTTTTGCTGGCGACCGATTTACCTGCCCGCACCGAACCTTATAGCGAAGCTGAGGTAAAAGCGGCGATTGGTGCTACTCATCTGGCACTGGAGCTGATCATTAGGCCTTACAACGCTGATGCTGGTGCAGAATTTTTAGATCAGTTGGCGGCAGGGTTATTTAATCAGGGTTTGTATATAGGCCCGGCTTTAGCTGAAGAATCTTTATCAGAAAAGTTTGAGCTGGTGCTGGAGTATTCGGACCAGCAACACAAGTTTGCGGCTCAACACCCCAATCAGGACCCGCTATTACCTTTGTATTGGCTGGTAAAGCATTTAAGTCAGCAAGGCATTGGTTTAAAACAAGGCGAATGGGTGATCACTGGTTCTTACGCCGGCGTATTGCAAGTACCTGCTAATACAGAGCTAAAATTACAGTTTGGGCCTCTTGGCCAAATCAACACCTTCTGTCGTCATAAGGCTGTGATAAGCTAATCGGCTGATTTGGTTTTTAATTTGCCATGGAGAGTTTTGGATGGAGTTTTTACCGGCCTGGCCACTGACCATTACGCCGCTGTCATCCTTTGGTTTGCTGCTGTTGATTGGCAGTTTGGGTGGTTATCTGGCGCATCGTATTTCCTGGTTACCCAGTATCACAGGTTTTATGCTGGTAGGTTTTTTAGTTGGGCCTAGTGGCTTGGGATTATTGACTGAGTCCGTACTGAAAGACTCCCGCATATTAATAGATATCACGCTGGCGCTGATTTTATATCGGCTGGGTTCTTCACTGGATTTGCGTTTTCTACGGCAGTCACCACGTTTACTGGTGATAGCACTGGTGGAAAGTACCTTAACCTTCAGTGCGGTCTTTACCCTGTTATGGTTATTCCAAATTCCATTGGCTTTGGCCGCCTTAATTGCTGCTATTTTAGTGTCGTCTTCTCCTGCAGTGTTATTGCACGTTGCCCATGAAGTCGGAGCCAAAGGTCCGGTCACTGAAACGGCCAAGTCCTTAGTTGCTTTGAATAACCTGCTGTCTTTCCTGGCCTTTGCTTTTGTGGTGCCGGTATTGCTTGCAGAGCAGGATGCGGGTTGGCAGCAAATCGTGTTGCAACCTATGTATTTATTGTTGGGATCGGCCTTGTTAGGTGGGGTTATTGCTTATGGTCTGCATTTTTTAACCAGTCGCACTCAAAGTGCCGTGCAATACAAGCTGGCGCTGGTGGTTGGCGCTTTAATGTTGTGTCTGGGTTTGGCCCAGCAATTAAAACTATCGGCACTTTTTGCGCCGCTGGTGGTTGGTATCATAGTGCGCAGTATGGAACGCAAAGAAGTAGTGTCTGCACTGGAGTTTGGCAGTGCTTTTGAGCTGTTTTTTATCGTCTTGTTTGTATTTGCCGGTGCTAACCTGCACTTTGCCGAACTAGTGGCTTTTGCTCCTGTGATTATGGCCTTGGTGGCAGTGCGGGCAGCAGCTAAATGGTTTGGTGTCAGTGTCAGCTCTGTACTGCTGGGGCAAACAGTACGAACCGGCGCCTCGTCCGGTTTGCTGCTTATTCCTATGGCAGGTTTGGCGATAGGTCTGGTGCAAAGTTCCAGCCAGTTGGTACCAGAACATGCTGCGGTTATCAGTGCCATAGTGCTTGGTGCTGTCACAGTGTTTGAAACCATAGGTCCTCCCATCGCCTCTTATGCCTTTCGTCTTGCCGGAGAAACTGAGGCCCAGGCATCAGCTGCTGTCGCAGAGCAGCAACCACAACATCCATGGCAAGCCGAAGGCACTGTAGCTGTGGATCTGTCAGCTTTATATGCGCCTGAACCCGCAGATGCTGTGCTGTTACAGCAGTCTGAACCGAAACGCTTTAAATTCTGGCGCTGGTGATCGAAAGTCTAATGCCAGCGGCCACTTTGTATCAGGCCGTAAATCAAACCAAAAAAGCCAGCACCGTAGCCAGCTGTCATACCCAACACGCACCAAAGTGTATTTTGTCGCTTCACTCTGGCAAGCTCTGCGGCGTTGGGGTATTGCCGTTGCAAGCGTGGGCTGACGATTTGCTGTAATTGCAGCTGGCTATAGATCAATCCTGCGATCAACAGCACAAAAGCTGCGATCGGCGCCCAAGCCCCACTGGTCAGTTCGTAGGCCGCTGTTAATAATAGGCCCGATAACAAAACCCATAGGACAGTTTTGTTGCGTAACCTTTTTAGTGCAGCTTTTTCATCTTCACTGTCCGCCCTTTTTAGCACTGTCCTCATACCAAACACCACACCTGCTACTGCAGCAAAAGCGCCTATCATGGCGCCACCCAGCAGCACTGCAATTTTCGCCAGCCAGCCACTTTGTTGTGCTGCAACAGAGACAGAAGTTGCAGCCGCGACAGGGGGCGCTACACTGGTCAAAGCCGCAGCTATCACAGCGCTGAAACCTAAACCCGGTGCTGTGCTTAACACTAACTGGCCGTAACGAGCTAATAGACTGTCTTTTAATTGCTCCCGCACTCTGGATAGTTTTTTACGCACATTGGCGTCACTTAAACCCAATAAATCAGCCACTTGCTGACTTGATTGCTCTTCACGGTAATAGAGTAAAACGATTTCCCGGCTGTCTTCAGGCAATTGGCTGATAAAGTCCTGCATAATAATTTGCTGCTGCTCACGCTCCAGCAGATCCTGCATTGAAGCTGTTGGGTCGGCGAAATTTTCCAGCAAACTTTCTGCCTCTTCTCCCAACACTTTTTGCTTTACCTTGTTGTCCCGCAGGTAGTTGTAACTGCGATGCCTTGTCATTTGTCGGACCCAAGGTAAAAAACTGGCAGGTTCACGCAGCGTTGCTAACTGCTGCCAGATATAAATAAACACCTCTTGTGCCACTTCTTCGCTGGCGTCCAAATCTTTCACTATCGCCAAAGCTATGCCTGTGACTGTATGGCGACACTGAGTGATCAGGCGTTCAAAGGCGTTGCGATCGCCTGCAGTGGCGGCAATCACGTCAGGTAATAATCTCTGTTCCACTGTAGTTAACATTTGTTATTATTCCTTTATAAAATCAGTGATTTGCGTCAGTAGCCATTCAGGTTGATCCCACATAATAAAATGCCGTGCCTGCCAGTTAAAGTCCAGCTTCGCTTGGGGAATGGTGTTAATTTGTTGTTGATACAACGCCTGAACCGCGGGGCGCATGGCTGCCGAGGGTAAAGCGCCGCCAGCACCTAACAAGAGCACAGGCTGCTGAATTTTATGCACTTCGCTTCGCAGGTCAGTGGTTAATAGTTCAGCGATCACAGCACCCACAGTAGCCGGATCAGAGGCTCCTGCCATTTGGGTGATTAGTGCTGCATGTTGCGGCTGACTGACCTGAATATCCATACCTTGTTTTGCACTCTCAGCTAGTTGGACAGATGTCATTTGTTGATAATACTGCTGCATCATTCTGGCCTGAGGGGCCATTTGTGCTGTTGTAGTCGAGCTGTCGCGGCTAAAGACAGGCGCCAGATAAGGTAAGCCATCCACAGCTATCACTTTGCCAGTCAGTTTTGGATAAGAGCTTGCCAGCTGAAAGGCCAAAAACGCACCCATGCTATGACCAATGACTATCGGCTGCTTTAACTGCTGGTGCTGTATATAAGCGGCCAGTTCACTGGTCACTTGTGTTAGTTTTAAAGGTGTTGCCAAAGCGGGAGTTCCGGCAAAGCCAGCTAGACTCACTAAATGTAGCTGGTAGTTTGGTTTTAACGCGGTTGCCAGCTCTTGCCATACCCGCTGATCAGACATCAGGCCTGGGATCAGAATAATGGCTTTGCCCTTGCCTTCGACCTGCACCTGAAAACCAGGTGCTGAGGGGGCATCAGCCTTAAGGCTTTGACTTAGCAGCATAAATGCTGTGTAGCACAGCAGAATAATAGCTTTTCTTTTCAACATAATGGTGACTCCTGAAATTTAATAAAGCTGCGTATCTATTCAGTACAGTTATGCAGCGCCTGAACTAAGTACCTTCAGCTTCGGACTATGTGACAAAAAGCAGAGAGAAAACTTCAGACTTCTATACTTCTGGCTTTCTATTTTGTTGGTCGTTTTGTAATCTATCAGGCTTGAGCACTAAACAAATACCCGCTAGGGTGGGTAAGAAAACTATAAATAACGATAGAAACCGCAGTAAAAAACTGCAGGCAGTGCAACGAGGAGAGTGGGTCATGTCGCAATATGCTGCCTTGAGGGCAAATGTCGGATTGTTGGGTACCCAGTTGGGTGACACCATACGCAATCAGTTAGGTGATGCAGTTTTAGAACGTATTGAGCAAATTCGTGCTTTAGCCAAAGAAGCCAGGCAGGGCACAGAGCTACAGGATCAGCAACTGAAGCAAGTGCTGGCTAGTTTAACCGATCAGGAAATTTTGCCGGTTGCCCGTGCTTTTGCGCAGTTTTTAAATCTGGCGAACCTGGCGGAACAGCATCATACCATCAGCAAAGCGGGTCATGCTTCTATTGAAAAACCTGAACCAGTGGCTGAACTGCTGCAGTTGCTGCAGGATAAAAATGTCAGCAAAAGCCGGATCGAGCAGGCTGTGGCTGATTTATCTATAGAGCTGGTGCTGACTGCGCACCCTACAGAAGTCACCCGCCGTACTCTTATTCATAAGCTGACTGAAATAGCGGCCTGTTTAGCAGAACTGGAGCAGGATTTAGTCCCTGTACAGCAGAAAAAAGTAGAAAACCGTTTGTATCAGCTGATCACTCAGGCCTGGCATACCAACGAAATCCGCGAACAACGGCCCACTCCAGTGGATGAAGCCAAGTCTGGTTTTGCTGTGATTGAAACTTCGCTGTGGGACGCTATCCCAGAGTTTATCCGCGAATTAGATACTGCCTTGTTGCCTGTGCTGGGGCATGGTTTGGCGTTAGACGCCGCTCCTATCCGTTTTTCGTCCTGGATGGGTGGAGACAGGGACGGTAACCCTTTTGTTACTGCCAAAGTCACCCGTCAGGTGCTGCTGCTAAGTCGCTGGAAAGCCGCTGATTTATTCAGCCGTGACCTGGATGTGCTGGCCAACGAACTGTCGATGAATCAGGTCAATGATGCGGTACGTGCTGTAGTGGGGGATGTATCAGAACCTTACCGTAAGCTGCTGAATGATTTCCGCCATAAATTACTGCACACCAGAGACTGGCTGACCGAAGCATTAAAACATGACAGATTACAACGACCTGACGATTTGATTTGGCATAACCAGCAACTGTTGGAGCCTTTGCTGCTGTGTTATCAGTCTTTACTCGACTGCAAAATGCAGGTGGTGGCTGAAGGCCTCTTAAAAGACACCATTCGCCGTGCTTATGCCTTTGGTTTAACTTTGCTGAAGCTGGATGTGCGGCAGGAGTCTGGCCGTCATACCGCTGTATTCAGCGAATTTACCCGCTATCTCGGTATTGGCGATTATGCTGAATGGGATGAATCAACCCGTCAGGCTTTCTTATTAAACGAGCTGAGCAGCAAAAGACCCTTATTCCCGCGCAACTGGTCACCAAGCCCTGAAGTGAAAGAAGTACTGGATACCTGCGATATAGTGGCCCGGCACGGACCTGAAGCTTTATCTACTTATGTTATTTCTATGGCCGGTAAACCCTCAGATGTACTGGCGGTGCAATTATTGTTGAAAGACGCCGGTATTACTTTCCCTATGCGGGTTGCGCCTTTATTTGAAACCCTGGCTGATTTAACCAATGCACCTGAATGTATCAGCAAGTTGCTGGCCATCGACTGGTACAGAGGGTATATCAACGGTCGTCAGGAAGTGATGATTGGTTACTCAGACTCGGCCAAAGATGCGGGGGCTTTTGCGGCGGCCTGGGCTCAATACAGTGCGCAGGAAGCATTAGTGGCTATTTGTCAGCAGGCTAAAGTGCAACTGACCTTGTTCCATGGCCGTGGCGGTACTATAGGCCGTGGTGGTGGTCCTGCTCACGCTGCTATTTTATCCCAGCCGCCAGGATCGCTGGCCGGTGGTTTGCGGGTCACTGAACAAGGCGAGATGATCCGCTTTAAGTTTGGTTTAAATGGCTTAGCGCAGCGTAGTCTGGCCTTGTATGCCAGTGCCGTATTGGAAGGGGTGTTATTACCGCCACCTGTGCCGGAGCAAAGCTGGCGTGAGTTGATGCAGCAATTGGCTACAGTGTCCTGTGATGCTTACCGTGCTGTGGTACGGCATCACCCTGATTTTGTGCCTTATTTCCGCGCTGCTACACCAGAGCTGGAATTGGGCCAGTTACCGCTTGGCAGTCGTCCGCCAAAACGTAATCCAAATGGCGGTGTTGAAAGTTTACGTGCCATTCCATGGATTTTTGCCTGGTCGCAAAACCGCCTGATGTTACCGGCCTGGTTAGGCGCAGGTAGTGCGTTGGCCGTTGTTGTTGAGCAAGGTAAAACTGAGCTGTTGACGCAAATGCGCGCTAAATGGCCGTTTTTCGCCACCCGTTTGTCGATGCTGGAAATGGTGTATTTAAAAGCGGATGCAGAAATTGCCGCTTATTACGACGAAAAACTGGTACCGGAGCACTTATTGCCTTTAGGTTTGCAATTGCGTCAGCAGTTAGCTGCAGATACAGCTTTGCTGTTAAAGCTGATCCAAAGCGATACGCTGATGGCGAAAGAGGCCTGGATCCGCGAGTCTATTATGCTGCGAAATACTTATGTCGACCCGCTGCACATACTACAGGTGGAGCTGTTAAATCGGGTAAGGCATGAACCTGAAACAGTGAACGACAGTATTAAACGCGCTTTGATGGTGACTATTGCCGGTATTGCTGCTGGTATGCGCAATTCTGGTTAAGAGACTGTTTTTAAATGAGAAAGGGCATACAATGTATGCCCTTTTTTGTCTAAAATTACAACTTAGAAAAAGTTCTTTTTAAACTCAACACCGATGATACGAGGTTCGTTAACAAAACCTGTCAGGTTGTTGAAGTCGATAGCACCTTTTAAGTTTTCTTCGTCGGTGATATTACGGCCAAATAAAGCCACTTCGTAATCGTTATCAAAGTTCAGATAACCAATACGTAAGCCTGCTTCGAAGTTGCCATTGGTGCGGTATTCCATAGATTCATACAGGAACAGGTTGGTTTCACCCTGACGGGCTACGTCACCATAAATATAAATCTCACCTGTGCTGACTGGAATATCGTAACGGGCATTGACCGTTAAAATAGTTTCAGGAGCTTGTGGGAAAGGGTTGCCGTCAATAAAGACTAAACCAGCGCCACCAGCAGGGTCTGTTGGTGTACAAGCGCCTGAACCACAAGGAGCAACCAGTAAGTTTTGATCCTTCAGCTCAGTGTTGTTGTAGCTGAAACCGCCGCCCACGACCAGGCTCTTGGTAGCACGCCATTCAGCATCCACTTCGAAACCATAACCCACACCTTTATCGGCATTGATCAACTGGTTACCCTGAGTTTCACCACCAATAGCAGATAACTGAATATCGTCAATGGTGTAATAAAACAGAGCACCGTTCAGGCGCAGTGAATCGTCCAGTAAGTCAGACTTAGCACCCACTTCAAATGAAGTAATGGTTTCTGAATCTGCGACTGAAGGTGCTTTTTCGAAAGCAACGTCACGGCCCTGAATAGACTGAGCACGGAAACCGCTGGCAACACGACCAAACACGCTGGTTGAGTCTGTCAGACGATAGTTAGAGCTTAACTCCCAACTGACCTGACCGTCATCGACTTTGATTGGGTCGTAAACCTGGATGCTGGCTGAAGGATTGCCATTGGCATCAGGCACAACTAAAGCTACACCGTCTACGTTTTGCTGGCCTACCCAGAAGGTTTTTTCGTCGTAAGTGTAACGAATACCACCTGTGATATCCCAGCGATCGGTCAGGTTGTAAGTGGATTGACCAAACACAGCCCAGCTTTCGTTACCATGGTAAACCGTGGTGGCACCAAAGAAACCGTCGATACTGGTGACGCCAAACGAAGAGTCAAAATAGAAGGCTCCAACCTGCCACTCTAAAGCTTCAGTGGTGTCACTGGCTAAACGAAATTCCTGAGTAAACTGTTCCAAATCATCCAACTGGTCTTCAGTTACAGCATCAAAAGGAATAAAACCAGGGCCCATTTGTTCAGGAATGTTGTCAAAGTTAGAGTCGATGCGGTGACCACCGTCAATATCACCTTTACCTTTACCGTCAGCATTTTCCTGAGCCGTGATAGAGGTGAAGGTCATACCGTCAATATCAAATTCCAGCGTTAATGAAGCACCGAAATTTTCGTATTTTTGGAAGTTACCATCACCCTTGTCGTAATAAACGGTATCACGGTCAAAGTTGTCATTCAGCTCATTACTGCCTGGAGTCAGGATATTGGCTCTGAATAAAGTAGAGGTACCATCCAGCTTACGACCATGCACATTCAGCAAGGCAGAAAAGGCATCAGTGTCATATAAAAACTGTAAACGACCTGCTTTTTCATCATGACCACCAGTGAAGTCTTTTTCACCAGTAAAACCGTTGTTGACATAGTCATCACGGTTTTGGTTCATTAAGGATATACGGGCAGACAATTCGTCAGTTAAACCACCACCAGCAGCACCTTCTACGTTAATAGTGCCGAAGCTACCAACAGTCGCTTTGGTATAAGCTTCGAAGTCCTGAGTGGGTTTCACTGAATTGAATTTCACAATACCAGCTGTGGTATTACGGCCAAACAAAGTGCCTTGTGGGCCACGGATCACTTCAGCTTGCTCGATATCAAATAACGGGAAGCTCTTGAGGATCACGTTTTCCATCACTACGTCATCCATTATCACAGAAACTGGCTGAGAAGCGGCCAGATCAAAATCTGTGTTGCCCAAGCCACGAATGTAAAAACGTGGTGCCGCACGGCCGTTTGATGATTCAGCATATAAACCTGGAATTTTGCCAGATAAAGCCTGGATATCCTCGCCGCCTGCAAACAAAGCGTCGAACTTTTCACCGCTTAATGTTGCAATAGAGATAGGAACTTCCTGGGTGCTTTGCACACGTTTTTGTGCTGTCACCATAATGCGTTCCAATTTGGTCTCTTCAGCAGCCTGGTCTTTGTCACTTTCCTGCGCTAATAAAGCAGGAGAAAGACCCATGGCTGCAGCGAGCAGGCTGGCCTGAATACTCAATGCCAGCACAGACTTTTTGCATGTTTTCATCAATGTTTTTACCTTAGTTTTAGGCTGTTATGTATTTTCTGGTGCGTCCTGCGGAGTGGTTATCGAAGCGAACCCTACAAACTCTGGAGTGACCACAGTGTTTGCTTTGATAACTTGTCTGCTATTATAGCATTTAGCAGTGAATTTTGCCGATCTTGTAGATAAAACGCTTAAAAATCATCTGGTTTTTGAAGTTTATTTGCACATTATCTACTTAAGTAAAGCTTGGTTTACCTGATGCTAACTTATGCCAGCTCAAGCTTGGATACGTAAAAGGGCGGTATAAATTGAGCAGCGACCCTGATGAGAAGAATAATAACTGATGAGTAGTTTATTTTGCTGCAGAACCATACCTGCATAACTGGTATCTCCACCCGAAGGTAAAGCCATTATTTCAGTCAGCTCGCCTGAGCTCTGATCCAGAGTCACCAGGCTGGTTCTTACGGTTTCGTTGTAAAGCCTCACTACCGCCAACATTTTTCCATCAGTAGTAAAAATAGCCTGCGGACCACCAATACGGCAGCCAATATCTAACCATTGCCAGTGCGTGTAAGGAGGTAAAGAATGGCCAAGCTGGCCATGGTCAGGATCTTTGCGTAATAAACACCAGGCTGTGTCTTGGTTATCAAATAACAAAGCCGCCTCATTGGCATATCCTTCCGCATAAATTCTTGGTGCTATCACCTCAAACTGAGCTGACGCCTTTTGTTGATATAGACGAATATGCCGGTCAGAGCCACATTTATAGGCGACTGCATAAGCCTGATCACGCAGCCAGCTTAAACGCCATACCCAATATTCAGCTTCGCCCACAGCCTGAGGTTCAGGCCAGGTTTTTCCATCAGTTGAATGCCAAAGATAAGACTGGTAAGCCTGTCGTGTTTTGTCATGAAAAGCCGCAGCTGCAAGCAACTGTAGCTTACCGTCCGGGGTAACCGTCAGTTTACCGTCCCGCAAGTCTGCGACTGGATTTTGTAATACAGCTACAGTGCGCCATTTTTTACCCTGTACTGAGTTCATAATTCGCAGCACACCATCTTTGGAGTGATGGCTGGATGCCTGACGAAACACCAAATAATAACGTTGCCTGAAGTAACATAAGTCTGTAAAAGCGTTATGTTTTCCTGCTTTCCACGCCCTGTTTACCCAGAGTAGTTCCAGGGTCGGTGTTGCTGTTGCTTCCGTAGTTTTTGTTGTCATTGCCATTAACTGGTAGTATTTTTAGTGTTAATAACTTGTTTATTTTTGTGACTTATCTACACTGGTGTTTAGGTTAAAAACAATTCCTTCATCCGTGTCGGGTTTATGCCTGTCGGCACAAAGTGGATAGTCTTTTTGCAGTGTACAAAACTGTGAGGAGTTTCACTATGACGACAGAGCAAAGTTTATTCAGACCCAAAGCACTGTTGGCACAACAGCAACGGTTGGAAGGACAGGTCAGTATTGTCCAGCCTGTCAGTACTTCACTATTGTGTATCTGTTTGGTTGGTATTGTTGTCAGCTTGCTGCTGTTTTTAAATCAAGCGAGTTTTTCCCGCAAAGAGACAGTGAGTGGTTATCTTAAGCCGTCCAGTGGTGTTGTCCGGGTCCAAAGCCAACGTTCAGCTGTACTTAAACAGCTTTATATTCATGATGGTTCTGAAGTTCAGGCAGGTCAAAAGCTGGCCCTGCTCAGCAGTGACGAATATCTGACAGCCGGGCATAGTCTGACCGCTCATTTACAAAACAGCTTGTCGCTTCAACTGGCACTAAATTCGCAAAAACAGCACGAGCTTATTCAAAGTTATGCTCAGCAGTATCAGCAATTGTCGGCGCAAATAAGTAATGTTAAGCAGCAGCTTGCAGAAAATAAACGCCAACAGCAGTTGCTGTCCCGGCGCATAGATTTACAGGCGCAACGTTTGCTGTCTCAGCAGCAACTGGTATTAAAAGGACATGTGGCTAAGTTGCAGCTTGAGCAGCAGCAAGACCAGCACCTGATGTTGCAGCAACAATTAGCTGAGGTGCAAACTTTAGCTCAATCCATTCTGCAGCAGCAGATCCAGTGGGAAAACCAACTTCAAACTTTACCTGTTGATCAGCAACGCCAAATTCAGCATTTGGAAGCGGAACGGTTGCAATTTGAGCAGCAAAAAACCGAGTTATTGGCTCGCGGCGAAGTTGTTTTGATCGCTCCCGTGGCTGGCAGAGTAACCAATCTGCTGGTCAGCGAAGGTCAGCAAGTGCAAGGGGCTCAGGTGTTAATGCAACTGCTGCCACAATCTGGTTTTTTGTACGCTCAGCTATTGGTACCAACCCGAGCCTTTGGATTTATTCAGCCTGGCCAAATCACCTGGCTTCGATTTGATGCCTTTCCCTATCAGCGTTTTGGTTTGTCTCAGGGAGAAGTTCACCAGCTTTCAAAAGCAGTGCTGATGGCGCAAGACCCTGATAGTCCGGTACAGATTAAGGAGCCGGTTTATCAGGTGCAGGTGCGCCTGAATCAACAATTTATAGAAGCTTATGGCGAACAGATGCCATTGCAGGCCGGTATGTTGTTAAGTGCCGACATCGTACTAGAGCAGCGCTCAGTGCTGAGTTGGTTACTTGAGCCGCTGGTCAGTTTAAAGGGGCGTTTTCAGATTTAGATCAGATTGCTCAGGGAGGATATGATGGCTGATCGCATCGGAAAATGTAGGGCTTTGCTGAATAGTTTTATTCTGAGTAGCTGCGCGCTTTTTATGCTCTTTTCTGCGCTAAACGCTATAGAGAAAGGTCGTATCTGGGACTTTCTGCTCTGCAGTGGTTGTGTTTTAACTATCCTGCTTGGCCCAAAAGACAGTGAGTTTTTTAAAACAAAAATTTCAGGCTTCAAGGATCTGAACAAGCTCGATTTTTATACAGACCCGCTCACTGCTGCTTTTTTGATCATGTCACAGTTCATGATGGTGGCAGGTCTGCTGGGTATTGTGCTGTTTGGGCGGTAGGGCATTCAGATGCAAATTATCTACCAATCCGAAGCGGCAGAATGTGGGTTAGCTTGCCTGGCTATGGTAGCCGGAGCTTATGGTTATAAAACTGATATGGTCAGTTTGCGTCAGCGTTATCCTTTGTCGCTCAAAGGCGCTACTTTGCAGCACTTGATGCAACTTGCCGATCAACTTGGGTTGGCTGCCCGGGCTTTGCGACTGGAGCCGGCAGAGCTGTCGCAATTAAAGCTTCCTTGTATTTTGCATTGGCAAATGAGTCATTTTGTAGTGCTGGTGAAAGTCAAAGGTCAAAAGGTTCAAATCCTTGATCCTGCATTTGGCCAGCGTGAATTGAGCTTTGCTGATATCGACCAGTGCTTTACCGGTGTAGCGCTTGAGCTGAGTCCAACCAAGGTTTTTAAAAAGGAAGATCAACGCCAAAAGTTAAGGATGCGGCAGTTTTGGTCTTCTGCATCTGGTTTGTGGACTGCGTTACTACGGATCCTGTTGATGTCTCTGGTGTTGCAGTTTTTTTTGCTGGTTGCACCTTATTATATGCAACTGGTGGTGGATGAGGTGTTGGTAAGTAGAGATCTGGATTTATTGCATGTGTTGGCTGCGGGTTTTGCGCTGCTATTGCTGTTACAAATAGTGACGAATGTGCTGCGCAGCTGGTTAGTACTGCACTTAGGGTCGGTTTTAAATCTGCAGTTAGCAACTAATTTGTTTCGGCATTTGCTGCATCTGCCGCTGAGTTTTTTTGAGAAGCGCCATATGGGCGATATTGTGTCGCGTTTTGGCTCCTTGCAGCAGTTGCGTGAATTGCTGACCAATAGCCTGATTGAAGCTCTCATTGATGGTCTTATGGCCTGTACAGTGCTGGTGCTGCTTTTTGTTTATCACCCAGTGCTGGCTGCTGTGGTTCTGATCGCCGTACTGCTTTATGCAGTGTTGAGATTTGTTTTTTACGCCCCTCTTAAGCAATGTACCGAGCAAGGGATAGTAGCTCGGGCCAAAGAACAATCCGGCTTTATGGAAAGTGTGCGAGCTATTCAATGTTTGCAGCTGTTTTCAAAACAAAGCCAAAGGTTAAGCCTGTGGCAAAATCAGTATTCAGATGCAGTCGATCAGCAATTCAGGTTGGGGCGCTGGCATATTTCGTTGCGGGCTGTGCATCAGTTACTGTTTGGTGCTGAGCACATAGTGGTCATTTATCTGGCGGCTTTGGCGGTGATCGACAATGCTTTTAGCGTCGGGATGTTATTTGCGTTTGCCAGTTACAAAGCGCAGTTTACCCAAAGATCCGCTGCTTTTATTGACCACTGGGTTGAATTCAGGATGCTTGAACTGCACTTGCAGCGTCTGGCCGATATTGCACTCACGGACACTGAAAAGTCTGGGGAGAGTCAGCCGTATTTACAGTTGCAGGGGCATATTGAATTGCGTGATGTGGACTTTCGTCAGACAGAGCAGGAGCCCTGGCTGTTTCATCAGCTTAATTTCCGGCTGTCGCCAGGTGAAAGTGTCGCAATTGTTGGGCCTTCCGGGACAGGAAAAACCAGTTTATTAAAAATTATTCTGGGATTAGCCAATGCACAGCAAGGTAAAGTGCTGGTGGATGGTATGGAGCTAAATAGCTTTGGCTTACAGCACTATCGCAGCCAAATTGCCGCTGTCATGCAGCATGATCAGTTGTTATCAGGTTCTGTGATGGACAACATCAGCTTTTTTAGCCCTAAACCAGATTTACAGCATTTGATGTCTTGTGCTGAACTTGCTGCTATCCATCAGGATATTGTAACCATGCCTATGGGCTACAATACCTTGGTTGGAGATATGGGCTCGGCCTTATCCGGAGGGCAAAAACAACGCTTATTGATTGCCAGAGCTTTGTACCACAGGCCTAGAGTATTACTGCTTGATGAAGCCACCAGTCATCTGGATTTGATGCTGGAGGCCAGAGTTAATCAGGCCATTCGGCAATTAAAGGTGGCACGTATTATCGTGGCACACAGGCCTGATACTATTTTAAGTGCGGATCGAATTCTATTATTGCAACAAGGCCAGTTGACCGATATTACATGCGAGTTTCATCAACTGCATCGATCTCCCGGGTCACTTAACCATGCTGGGACGTCTTAGCTTTTCGGTTGCCAAAGTTCAAACCTGTTGCCTTCAGGATCCATAGCCCAGCCAAATTTACCATAGTCACCATCTTCAATCTGGTCATCAACCCAGACATCAGCAGCTTTAAGCTGCTTTAACATGGCATCTAAATCAGCGACCCTGTAATTCACCATGCTTTGTTGGCTCTGAGCGCCAAAATAAGTTGTGTCGGCAGCAAAAGTGGACCAGACAGTTTCATCCCCAGCTTTAGCTATAAAGCTGCCATAAGGTGCATCAGGAGATAGCGGAACCCCTAAATGCTGTTGATACCAAAGTGCCAGCGCCTGAGGGTTTTTTGCGCGAATAAATACGCCGCCTATACCTGTGACTTTTTCCATCGAGCCCTCCTGTTACTCTGCCAGTTTCGCCAGTAAGTTTGCTGGTGTTATCTGTTGGCGTTGCACAATTAGATACTGCCCCAGCTCCAGTAGTTGTCGCTGAACCTTAAGTTTAAAGCTTGCATCCGTCAGTTGCTGTAATTCCGGTGCCGGTGCCCAGCCTACAGTGCGACGGATCAGTTCACAGCCAGCATAACCTAAAGTATCCTGCCATAACTGCTGTAAAAACCGCTGCTGATAAAGCGAGTTCTGAAAACTCTGGTCTTTGGTTTCTTTTTGCATCAGAGTGCTGAACACAGCAGAAAACTCCTGCCAGAATACATCGATTTGGTTTGATAAATAGGGTCGCCCAGATACAGAGTCGGTTGGGTTTTGGGTCATTAAATTTAAAATAAGGCTGGCGATAAAAGTACCGGTATCAAAAGCTATAGGGCCATAGCAGCCAAATTCTGCGCCTATCACTTTATATTCTTCATGGCTTACCAAGACATTACCGCAGTGCAAATCGCCATGCAATAAAGCCTGAGGTTTTGCTAAAAAGTCTGCTTTCAGTTGTGCTACTTCCGCCTGAAGCTCTTCATTGAGCCATAAATTCCGGACTTCAGGCAGTTGCGAAAAGCTCAGGCTATTGCGTTCGTGGTTGCAGTAGGGATCGGTGAAGACTAAATCCTCAGTCACAAGGCAGAGTTCAGGATTGTTAAATTGCAGCTGCCTGGCTTTTTTAACCGGACCTGTTAAGACAAAATCGCTACTGTAAAAGCTGGTTTTTGCCAGATAACGGCCCAGATGAATGCCGATACCTTGTGGTTGTTGTTTTGTATGAAGCGCTGTCCGAAGCACGCTGCAATCTGATAAATCCTCAAGCAGTAAAGCGGCAAGCTCCTGGTCATAAAACAACACCTCCACCAGATACTCAGGGCTGATTTTGGCGTGGTGCTTTAATACATCAGCTTCAATTTGTGCTCTGTGTAAACTAACAGGCCAGTGCTGGGTTAAACCTGAATGTTCAGGCAAAGCTTGTTTGACGATAAGGCTAGTGCCTCTGTTATTTTTTACTCTGAACACCTGATTCAGGCCGTTGGTGTCTAGCTGTTCTGCGGTTAACTGACTATGGTCACCAAACAAATCGCTATGCTTGTCGGCAAATAATGCGGCGTCTTTTGGGCTTAGGCGTTGATAAGGCATTGAGTCACAGGTCCATAAAAATAAAAGGCCATCATCGCAAACCCTTTTAGGCTGCACAATGGCCTTTTAATGCTGAGAATCAGTTGGCTGGAACAGATACTAAGGTTGTACTGCCGTAAAGCGCAGCAAAGCTGCTGTGCGGGCTTTATAAAAGGCTAGACCTGAGTCATTCAGGCTGTAGTTATCAATGCCTTGAATAGTCGTCAGAAACTGCTGCTCTATCGAGCCATTCAGGCAAGCCTTTTGTGTAGTGGCCATAGGTTTAAAGGTCAGGCGCAGGCCTTCTGCTTTGTACTCACCGGTAAACTGGTTACAGCCAGCAAAGCCACTGACTCTGGCGTCCTCACCAAACTGCAGATAAGGAGTCAGATCAGGTTCTGTGGTTGGAACCTCTTGCCCCATTAATTCAGTCAGTTTCCAGCGCACCCCCGTCAGTTTATGCTCTGCGACAAGGCTTTGTTTAGTCAGCTTGTAGTTGTCCGCTAAATCACCTGTGATCAACTCACCTTGCATATCCAGTTGGATCAACTGATTCTCTATTACTTTGTACAAGGCAGGCCCTTCTTTCTGATCTAGCAGGCGAATCACAGAACCTTTTACATCCCACTCGAAGCTGCCTTGTTGTTTAAAAGGTGTGGCCTCTTTACCAAGATAAGTTGTGCTGAGCTGATAGCTATTGTCCATATTCAGCGTTAACGAGGTCTCTATACCTTCACAGTCGGCACAAGGCACAACCCCTTTATAAACACCGGCCCAGTCTAAGGAATTGGCGCTGTTGTGATGGTCGTAGGCGGTTTGGGCCTGAGCTGCGGCAGATGGTTCGGTTGGCGCAGGCCCACAGGCGGCTAAAACCAACCAGGCTGTCAGGCTTAATATCAGTGGTTTAAACATACTTAATCTCCATCTTTCGGTCATTCAGGGCATTTTTACTTCGTTGCAGTGTAAAGACTGCGGGCTTTACCAAAACTGAATTAACAGGAAAAACATGGCACCAACCTGTATTCACAACCGCTGGTCACAGTGAGCTGGAGCCTGTGACAGCACTGGGTACACTGATCAGCATTAGCTATCTTGTCCCTGAAGAGTAGAGCAGAACCATGAACTTAACCCGAAGCAGTATAAAAAATCCGGCCGCTGTGGTGGTGGTCAGCCTGATTATGGTGTTATTTGGTTTGCTCGCTGTGGCTAAGTTGCCTGTTCAGCTTTTACCTTCGATCGAGCAACCACAAATTTTTATTCAAAATGGCTGGCGGGCCGCAGCGCCTGAAGAAATGGAATCCACCATTATTGAACCGCAAGAAGCAGCGCTGCGCACTGTGCCGGGCGTGACAGAAAGCAGCAGCTTTATTGGGGCTGGTTTTGGTTTTATCACTCTGACTTTTGATGTAGGTCAGGATATGCAACAAGCCATGCTGAATGTGATCAATGCGTTAAATCAGGCCCCTCCACGTCCGCGTGAAGCGGCTGAACCTGTGGTTTCACTGAACAGTGGTGCTGGTCCTGTCGCCAGTTTATTAATCCGTAAGCTGGATGAAAATGCCGACGCTGATTTTACGGCTCTGCAACCCGTGATTGATGATGTGGTGTACCCCAGATTAAAAGCCATAGCTGGTATGTCCCAGGTTGATTTATCCAGTCGTCGCGCTAAAGAACTGCATATCGTATTTGACCCTTATCGTTTAGCCGCCCTGGGCTTGTCCGTAGATCAATTAAGTTCACGTATTGGCCGAGCCAGCAATGTATCAGGTGGTTTTGCTGAGGTGGGGCGGCGGGAATACACAGTGCGTTTTGTCGGGCAGTACAACCCGGTACAATACGAGCAAATGGTAGTGGCTTATCAAAACGACAGGCCTGTTTATTTGCGTGAGGTGGCCGAAGTAAAAATTGATTATGCCGAGCAGGCTGGTTTTACCAAACGTAATGGCTATCCGGCTTTTTACATCACTTTACAGCGTGCCGCCGGCTCCAATACTGTTGAAATTCTTGATGCGCTGAACAAAGAAATCGCCGACTTAAATCAAAATGAGCTGCAGAATAAAGGCATTGAAATAGTGCTGAGTTTTGATGCCTCTGTGCATATCAAAAGAGCCATTGAGCTTGTGAATGGCAATCTGGTTTTGGGCATAGCTCTAGCCCTCGGTATTTTGTATCTGTTTTTACGCGGCTGGCAGGCCACTCTGTTGATCGGTTTAACCATCCCGGTTTCGTTAATGATGTCCATAATGGTGCTGGATTTATTTGGCCGCTCACTGAATGTTGTGTCTTTGGCAGGACTGGCTTTTGCGGTAGGTATGGTGTTGGACGCTGCCATCATAGTGCAGGAAAACATAGTGCGCTTATTGCAACAGGGTCTGGCGCCTGAGGTTGCGGTGAAAAAGGGTGCAGCTCAGGTCAGTAGCGCACTTTGGGCATCTACAGCAACCACAGTGGCTATCTTTGTTCCTGTATTGTTTATGCAGGGAGTTGAAGGGCAGCTGTTTTATGATTTGGCGCTGACTTTGGCTGTAGCGGTGACATCGTCTTTACTGGTGGCCTTAACCGTCTTGCCTGTTGCATCTTTGTACTGGTTAAAGCCCCAATCCGGGCAAGAATCGGTGTTGTTGTTTTGGCAAAAGCTAGCTAGCAATCTGAGCCGCTTTACTCAGAGCCGAAAAAGGGCCTGGGCCTGGACAGCTTTGTTTGTGCCGGGAGCGATATTCCTGATTACTTTATTGTTACCTAAAGCCGACTTTTTGCCTCAGGCTTCCATTGATACAGTTTTTTCCGGTTTTTCTCTGCCGCCAGGTGCCAATATGCAGGTACTGGAGCAAGAGATAGGCGATCTGCTGGTGGCCCGGCTGCGGCCTTATTATCAGGAGAAAAAATATCCGGCTATTAAGGGTTATAACCTGTCGATCAACAGGGGCTTTAACGTACTTTTTGTCTATGCCGAAGACCCGGATAGCATAGCGGATATGATTAAATTATTGCGGGAAGAAATTCTGGTGGGATTGCCTGATACCAATGCCTTTAGCGTACAAGGTTCGTTATTTAACTTTGGTTTTGGCAGTGGTCGCGAGTTAAATTTAGATTTTCAGGGCCCGGATGTGCCGCAGCTTATGCAGCAGGCGGCTGACGCCATGCCAAAAATTGAGCAATTACTGCCCGGAGCCACAGTGCGACCAGTGCCTGATTTGGCCTTGGCTCAGCCTGAATTACGTTTAACACCAGACGAAACCCGCATAGCGCAAAGTGGCGTGGACCGTTTTACCGTGGCCACTATGGTGCGAGCTGTCACAGACGGTATTTATATTGGTGAGTACTTTGATGGTAACGAGCGGATGGACATTATCCTCAAAGGGCAAGGCTGGCAAACTCCAGAGCAATTAACTGCGACACCTTTGTATACACCAGGCTCTGGTGGTCAAACCTTAGGTCAGTTGAGTGAGCTGAATTACACCACTGGACCCACATCTTTGCAGCGGGTCAACGGTCTGCGAACTATCAGTTTACAAATCACACCTCCTGCCACCATGGCGTTGGATGAAGCTATGCAAATTTTGCAACGTAAGCTGATGACCCCTTTACGTGATGAAATGCCACAACAAATTTCAGTGCAGTTTCGTGGCAATGCGGACCGGTTATCTCATGCCATGACAGAGATGGGGAAAAACTTTGCTGTGGCTGTGTTTATTCTGTTTTTACTGATGGCCGCTTTATTCCGTTCTGCTAAGGACAGTTTATTGGTGGTGCTGACTATACCTATGGCCATTCTGGGTGGCGTGGTAGCGCTCAGGATCCTGAATTTGGTGACTTTCCAGTCGCTGGATTTACTGACCATGATAGGTTTTGTCATTTTGCTGGGGCTGGTGGTGAATAACGCGATTTTATTAGTGGATCAGTGTCGGCAAGGTCAGCGCGAGGGGCAGTCCCTTGATCAAGCTTTGTATCAGGCTATTTTAACCCGCGCCAGACCTATTTTTATGAGCACCTTAACCAGCATATTTGGCATGTTACCACTGGTGCTTGTACCTGGTGTGGGTTCGGAAATATACAGGGGTTTAGCTGCTGTGATTGTCGGCGGTATGACCTTTAGCATGCTGTTTAGTCTGGTATTAATTCCGGCTTTATTGCGTTTGACATCCACAGCCCGCCAAAACGACCGGGCTCCTCTTTCTTTGGAGATCTCTGATGCAACTTCATAAATGGGTTCTGACGACGGCTTTATTTTGTTCATCTTCCCTTATCGCGCAAACGCCGCCTGATAAGGTGGTCAGTGTGGCCCAAGTGCAGCAGCAGGTGATGTTGCCACACACTATGGTTACAGCTCAGGTACAAAGCCGGTATCAGGCTGATGTGACAGCCGGAGTTGAAGGCCGGTTATTGTGGCTGGCTGAGCCCGGTACTCAAATTAAACAGGATGAAGTGATAGCGCGTTTAGATACCACGCCTTTGCAGTTGCGGGTGAACGAAATGCATGCCCGTATCAGCAAAGCTGATATTCAGTGGCGACGTTTGCAAAAAGATACTGCGCGTTTGCTTGAACTCAGCAAAAACAATAGCGTGGCTTTAACTCAACTGGATCAAATCAGTGCTGATCGCGACGGCGCAGAAGCTGAACTGAAATTATTGCGCGCCCAGCTGGCGCAACTGCAGGATCAAATTGATCGCAGCTCAGTCAAAGCGCCTTTTGCCGGCGTGGTTGCGCAACGTTTCCATCAGTATGGTGAAGATATCAGTAGAACGGACGCTTTAGTGCGGCTGGTCAATTTGAGCGATCTAGAAGTTGTGGTGTTTGCGCCGCTGAAATATGCCGCCTTTTTGCAGCAAAACCAATTGCTGCAGGTATTTCATAGTGGCGGCGAAAGTCAGCTGCCTGTGCGCAATCTGATCCCAGTCTCTGATATGCGTTCACAAACTTTTGAAGCTCGTATCAAAGTGCCGGAGCAGTTACTGGCTAACTTCCAGGTTGGTCAGTTAGTCTCCGTCGCTGTACCAACAGCTATTGCTCGTCAGCAGCTGCTAGTGCCACGGGATGCTGTGGTAGTAAAAAGTGAAGGCCAGTTTGTGTTTGTGGTCGATAGCGAACAAAAAGCTCAGCAAAAGGCAGTGGTCTTAGGCCAGGGCATGGGGAAGTTAATTGCTGTAGATGCAGAATTGTCAGCGGGTGAACAAATCGTGATCCGTGGCGGCGACACCTTAACTCAGGGCGATAAAGTAAAGGTGCTGACCGACAAAGAGTTCCCGATTAAAACTTAAGGCGTTTTGGCTGGCACCTTATCTTGCCATGCAGCAGTGCCCCAAAGTGGCACGCTGGTCAGCGAATGTTTGTAGCTGCCGGTGCTTTCTTTGGTGGAGTAAGACAAATACAACAAAGTCTGACTGCTACTGTCCAAAATACGTCGAATTTTTAAGTTCTTAAATAAAATGCTTTTGGAAGTGCTGAAAATCACTTCGCCGTTTTTAGAACGATCGATGTCTTTTAGCATAGCTGTGGTGATTTCACCGGTTTGACGACAGGCAATGGACATATCGGACGGGTCGGCAAAATCCAGATTGGCCTCTACATGGCTGATATGACAAGTCACACCTGGAATTTTGGGGTCGTTAAAGGTCTGAATTTTAATGTCTTTAGTGGTGAATAAACCTAAACTGACATCTGCTACTTCTTTGTCAGAACAAGCCGCAAGACCAAGAGCGGTAAAAACCAAAAGCCATTTTTTCATAATTCAGTCATCCTTTTAATTGTTCTGAATCTAATACCCAAAGTAATTGATGTTGCAGCGCGACGACAAGTGAGCGAGACCCCAGCAGCATAGTAGTCCTATGTGTAATTGGATTGAAGCGAGAACTCGCAGCTCATATCAATCATCACATACCACAAACTACTGGTGCGAGTAGCGTAGTCAACAAAGCTGCAGCTTCAAGTACGCAGGGTAAAAAAACGGAGTCTTGCGACTCCGTTGATTTTGTTTAGTGTCCGGCGTGGCCGTCTAAACCATGCACATGGCCATGAGCCAATTCTTCGTCTGTGGCATCGCGGACTAAAATCACTTCCACATCAAAAGTCAGGTCAATGCCTGACAGTGGGTGATTACCGTCTACAACCACTTCGTCTTCTGTCACGTCTAATACAATAACTGACTGCTCACGGCCGTCCGGGCCTGCAGCGCGAAAACGCATGCCAACCTGCACATCCATGCCTTCGAATAAATTACGTGGTACCGCCTGAGTTAACTCATCGTGGCGATCACCATAGGCTTCTGCTGCTGGTACTTCAGCTTTGAATTTGTCGCCCACAGTTTTACCCAGTAAAGCCTGCTCTAAACCGTGAATTAAAGCGCCAGTACCAAAAATAAATACCAGCGGTTCTCCGCCAGCTGAACTATCTAATTCGTTGCCTGCTTTGTCAGCCACAGTGTAATGAATGGCGACTACTTTTTCTGCTTGTATGCTCATGCAAACCTCAGTTACGCGAGTGAATAGGGCAAAGGTGATATAACTACAACCGATGCATCCGGAGTTGCTAATCGCAGTGGATCAGCTGGGTTAATATCGTTCGGTAACACCGCCAACACCCAAAGTTGCCCCTGAATATTCACCGCATTAATGACCTGGCCAACCCGACGCCAGTTTTCCGACCATTGTACTTCAATATCTGTACCGCTGGCCGGAGTTTCCTCAGTCTGACTTTTGAGGATGTAAGCTGCTCTTTTATTTTTACCCAGATATTTCATTCGGGCCACAGTTTCCTGGCCTATATAACAACCTTTGGTAAAACTAATGGCGTCGATACTTTGTAAATTCAGCATCTGTGGCACATATTCGCCGATCACTGCCTGCTCTAAATAGGAAAAACCCTGCTGGATATGCTGGGCTAACCATAAGGTTGGAGCTGCTAAGTAGGCGGATTGTTCCGTCAATAATTGCCTGGCATGAGCAAAATCCAGCACTAACAGGTAATGCTCATCAGCTAAACGCAGCAATTTACCGCCAGCAACTGAGCTTAACTGGCCGGCAGCGGCCGGCTGGGTATACCCCAATTTCTCTAATAAAGCGGCACTACCGACACCACTGATCCCCAAAATCGCCAGACTGTCATGGCCTGCCTCAAAGCTGACTTTAGAAAACACGCCAAATTTTTTCAGTTGAGTGGCTGAGGCCTGCAGTTCGTCACGAAAGCCTATGTACCACAAGGCGTCGCCGTCGGCACATAAATGAAACTGGGCCCACATTTTACCTTTGGCATCACAATGAGCGCCGCGCAAGAAGTTTTCGGCTGTCAAAGTGTTTAAATCCGCAGTCACCTGACCTTGCAGGTATTTTCGGTTATCCGGCCCTGCAATAATGAGGCTCTCAAAGCCCGGCAGCGGACTGATAAAGGCGCCTTGCACCGAAGTCGATAAAGAAGCGAGTTGATCTGCACTGATCCAGGATGCTTGCATAAGGGTAAGTCTCTTAGAATACTAAGTCGATCATTGGGGGATTTAGCCAAAAGCTCAACCCCTGTATGGTTTTTTTGTTAGAATCCGGCTATTACCAACAAAAGGAAAGCTGTAATGAAAGAATTAATGGGTAAACCCCGCCTGCGTTGGGCCTGTCGTCGTGGCATGCTGGAACTGGATGTTTTGTTGGCTCCTTTTGTTGAAGAAGGTTATGACGCGTTAACAGATGCACAAAAATACACTTTTGAAGCCTTATTAGCCTGTGACGATCCGGATTTGTTCGCCTGGTTTATGGGCCATGGCAAATCCACCGATCCAGAGCTGCAGGCTATGGTGAATATCATTGTTAACAGAGTACGGGTATAACCTTAGTTTTGTGCCATCCCGTATGCGCCGGATTGTCTATCTGGCGCAAAGCTTATTCATACTGCTTATTTTCCTGCTGCAACCTTTTTACGCGCTATGGTGGCTGGTGCTTTGGCCCTGGTTATTTTTTTGTTTTTATCAACTGTTACGGCAATGGCAGGAACCCGTCAAAGCGCGACTGCTGTTTTTAAGTGAAAAGGGCGAACTGAAGTGGTGGCAGGATGAACTGCCCGCCGGGCAGTTGTCGGCAGAGTCTTTAGTGTCGCAGCTAGGGATTTGGTTACGCTGGCAGGACACAGAACAGCAGCCACAGCAATTATGGTTATACAGAGATAACTTATCGGAAGAACACTTTCGCAGTCTGGCTCGGGTATGCCAGACTGTGAAATGGCAACATCACGCCGATTCAGCGAACCGGCGTTAATATGGTAGGGGTGGGTTCTGCTAACTGATCCGGATAATCCAAATTGTAATGCAGGCCGCGACTTTCTTTACGTGCCATGGCACTGCGGATAATCAGCTCCGCTACCATAGTTAAATTACGCAGCTCCAGTAAGTTGTTACTGACCCTGAAATTACGGTAATAATCCTGAATTTCACGCTGTAATAATTCAACTCTGTGCAAGGCCCGCTCTAAGCGTTTTTCCGTGCGAACTATGCCAACATAATCCCACATAAACAGGCGTAACTCGTGCCAGTTGTGAGTAATCACTACCTCTTCATCTGAATCAATTACCCGACTTTCATCCCAGCTGGGCAAACCGGAGATCAGGCTGGTTGAGTCCAATTGTTGCTTTATATGCCGCGCTGCAGCTTGAGCGAAAACGATACATTCCAGCAAAGAATTACTGGCCATGCGGTTCGCGCCATGCAGACCTGTGTAGGCTACTTCACCTACGGCATACAGATTATCAATATCAGTTTGGCCATTGAGGTTCGTCATCACACCACCACAAGTGTAATGCGCTGCCGGCACCACAGGAATAGGCTGCTTAGTGATGTCTATGCCGACACTTAAGCATTTGGCGTAAATAGTCGGGAAATGCTCAATAATGAAGTCTTTTGGCTTATGGCTAATGTCCAGATAGACACAATGAGCCCCTAACTTTTTCATTTCATAGTCGATGGCGCGGGCCACGATATCGCGTGGCGCTAATTCAGCTCTTTCATCAAAATCCGGCATAAATCTGCTGCCATCAGGTCGCTTCAGATAAGCCCCTTCACCACGCATAGCTTCGGTGATCAGATAATTTTGCGCTTCAGGATGATACAAACTGGTTGGGTGGAATTGATTAAATTCCATATTCGCCACGCTGCAACCGGCCCGCCAGGCCATAGCTATGCCATCGCCGCTGGCTACATCAGGATTACTGGTGTACAGATAAACTTTACTGGCACCGCCTGTTGCCAGCGCAATGCATTTAGCACCTATCACTTCAACATGCTCTTCGTCACGGTTCCAAACATAAGCGCCGTGACACTTTTGTTCGGCTAAACCTAACTTTCGGGAGGTGATTAAATCTATCGCGTTGTAATTTTCCAGCAACTGAATATTCGGATGGCCTTTAACTTGCTCAACTAGCGTGATTTGCACTGCACGGCCAGTGGCATCTGCAGCATGCAAAATACGTCTGTGGCTATGACCACCTTCACGGGTCAGATGGTATTTTAGTACGCCATCTTCATCTTTGTACTGATCAAAAGGCACCCCCTGAGCTATTAACCACTCCATAGCGTCTTTGGCGTGCTCAGCAGTAAATTGCACAGCAGCTGCTTCGCATAAACCTGCGCCAGCTATTAAGGTATCGTCCACATGAGAGGCAATACTGTCATTTTCATCGAAAACAGCGGCTATGCCGCCCTGAGCATATAAGGTAGAGCCTTCACGTAAGGGGCCTTTACTCAACACTATCACTTTGGCAGTGTCGGCCAGATGCAAAGCCAGCGATAAACCCGCAGCGCCGCTGCCGATAATTAATACGTCACAAAGATGTTTTTTTTGTTGTTGCATGGGATACACTTATTCAGTCAAAAACACATAAATGTCTGTAATTTGGGTCTTTATACGCTACTTTCCGGCAGCTGGCCGTGCTATCTGCGGCAAATTGTAACTTTTTTTACTTATTCGCAGAACTATTCATATAGCTTCCAGTCATAAGGGTACGCTTGACGAGCGCCAGTTGCAAAAAGAAAGTAGTATTTAGCATTAGGGGAAAGGCTCGGATGAGCGAGCAAGAATTGGATTGGCAGATTGTCCAGCGGGTACAGCAAGGGGATAAAGCAGCTTTTAACCTGTTGGTGAAAAAATACCAACATAGAATTGCGAACTTAATCTCTCGTTATGTCTCTAACCATGGCGATGTAGCAGACGTAGCTCAGGAAGCCTTTATTAAAGCTTACCGTGCTATTCCTGGCTTTCGTGGCGAGAGTGCATTTTACACCTGGTTGTACCGGATAGCTGTGAACAGCGCTAAAAATTACCTGGTAGCGACGGGACGCAAGCCACCATCTACAGACGTAGATGCGGACGATGCCGAGTTTTATGACGGCAGCGATGCGTTAAAAGAGCAAGATTCTCCGGAAAAACTATTGTTATCTGAAGAAATCCGGCACGTCGTGTTCGATACCATCGAAAAGTTGCCAGACGAGTTGCGTACAGCTATAACCTTGCGCGAATTGGATGGTTTAAGTTACGAAGAGATTGCGGAAGTGATGGGTTGCCCTATAGGGACAGTCAGAAGTCGTATTTTCCGTGCACGTGAAGCTATTGATGCGCAGTTAAGACCGCTCATTAGCTGAACCTCTACTAAACAGGAATCGGTATGTCGTCAGAAAAATCAGATTGGCTCTCGGCCGCTAGTGATAACCAAGCTATCAGTCCGGAACAATTAGACCGTTTACTGCAAGATGCTGAATTACAGCAAAGCTTTGCGCGTTATCATTTGATTGGTGCAGCCATTCGTAATGAGTTGCCAGCTCAACTAGATATGCAGTTTGCAGATAACTTTGCCAGCCTGTTGGATCAGGAACCTGCTTATCAGTTAGAGAGCAGCCCTAAAGTGCACAAACAGAATGCGCCAGTATCGTTTTGGACAAAACTGGGTGAAGCCGCCAATACAGGTTGGTTTAAAACCGGCTTTCAGGGCACTGTCGCCGCCAGCGTGGCACTAATTGCAGTGTTAGGCGTGCAACAATTTCAGAGCGCTGGTCAGGATTCAGATCTGAACTCGCCTTTACCTGTGTTACAAACCCAGCCTGTTGCCGGTTTTGCTACTCCGGTCAGCCTGAGCCAGACTTCAGTGGATTCCCGTTTTGAACAGGAACAACGTCAGGCTATGCTGGAACAACAAAAACGTTTGCAGCAATTACTGCAAGCCCACCGTCAGCAAATCAGAGTGATGGACACTGCGCAGCAGAGCACTCCAGAAACTCCAGCTGAGAAACCAAGACAAGAGCAATAAATATGGGTTGGAAAGGCTTAAGCTGTGCCTTGATCATCTTGTTATACTCCAACCTGAGCTTCGCCGAAGTCTCGGGTTGGGATTGGTTTGAGCGTAGCCAAAGCTCAGTCCGTCAATTTAATTTCGAAGCCTCTTTTGTTGTCATCAAACCTAACCAAGTCGACAGTTACCGTTGGGTACATGGCGTTGATAATGGCTCTGAGATAGAGCAATTGATGCCGCTGGAGCAAAGTGGTGTTGAGATACTGCGTCGTGATCAACTGGTTTATTATATTGCGCCTGAAAAAGCCCCTTTAGCCACAAGCAGCAATACCATCAAAGAATTACCTGCTTTGTTATATCGTGATATTACCTCGATCAAAACTTTGTATGATGCAGTACCTGGTGGCTCCACTCAATTATCTGGCCGCTCTGCACAATTATTGCGGTTAACACCGCTGCAAAATGGCAGGCCAGGCTATTGGCTATGGCTAGATAGCCAAACCGGTTTTCCACTTAAAATTGATACTTTGACGGTGCAAAACGAGGTGTTGGAACGCTGGGTTGTGACTCATATTCAGCCGCATACTGCATTGCCTGAGGCTTTGAGTGTGGCCGCTAATGCTGTATTACCTGCAGTTGCCGAGGCTATGCCAACTACAGCTTTGCCCGAAAGTCCGCTGGAGCTGTCCTGGTTACCTGAAGGTTATCAACAAGTGGCTGTCACAGCTGCTATGGTGCCACCACAAGTGCTGGAACAATGGCTATTGTCCGATGGTTTGCATCAAGTGTCTGTGTTTGTGCAGCCTAGTGCAAGCTTGCCCGCTCAAGCGTTCCGTGATGGTGCTACGACCATTTTCGTGATGCCTAAAAATCAGTTTGACGTGACAGTGATAGGCCCGGTGTCTATTGAAAATGCCCGTCAAATTGCCGAGTCGGTGCGTTAAATGCTCGAAGAAATTGCCACTGTGATGAAAAGCCAGAGCGATGGCGTCTGGTTGAAAACCCAAAGTGTCAGCAGCTGTAATGCCTGTCAGGCTAACAATGACTGCGGCACAGGCGTGGTCGCTAAAGCTTTAACTCCCCGTGAAAACCTGTTTTTTGTCAAAAGTGGCTTACAGCTGTTGGAAGGTCAAAAAGTAAAAATTGCGGTCAGTGAGCAACATCTGTTGTCTGCGGCCGCTTTATTGTACTTGCTGCCGTTGTTTTGTCTGATAGCTGTGGCTGCATTGCTCAGTCGTTTGCAATTGGCAGAAAGTGCCATAGTACTGGGATCTTTAACCGCATTAATCGCTGGTTTTGGTATGGCCCGTTTTTTCAGCGGCCCGGCAGCAAAGCAAGAACAGATCGAAATTCTTGCGGTATTGCCAGAACTGGCTGTGCAACATATCCGTATCACAGACTAATCCTTTGCCGAAATCCGCTGTAACATCTGAACACATAGCAACCAATGCAGAGATCGAGTACAATTCGCGGCAAATTTATCTGAATCAACTTTGGTGTTCGCCCGGTTTATGACCATAAGGGTCAGAGTGGGGCCACCTGATAGCAGCTTTAGCGGAAAAAATGCCAAAAATTACTCATATTCGTAACTTTTCAGTCATAGCCCACATCGACCACGGCAAATCTACGCTGTCTGATCGTCTGATCCAACACTGTGGTGGTTTAACCGATCGTGAAATGCAGGCACAGGTTTTAGATTCTATGGATCTGGAACGTGAGCGCGGCATCACCATTAAAGCGCAAAGCGTGACCCTGCATTACAAAGCTAAAGACGGTGAAACCTACCAACTGAACTTTATCGACACGCCAGGCCACGTTGACTTTACCTACGAAGTCAGCCGTTCTCTGGCTGCTTGTGAAGGTGCGTTGTTAGTAGTTGACGCAGGTCAGGGTGTAGAAGCTCAGACCGTAGCGAACTGCTACACAGCGCTGGAAATGAACCTCGAAGTTTTGCCAATTCTGAATAAAATCGACTTACCTCAAGCCGATCCGGACCGCGTGGCTGAAGAAATTGAAGACATTATCGGTATCGAAGCTGTTGGCGCGGTGCAATGTTCTGCCAAAACAGGTTTAGGTATTGAAGATGTATTGGAGACTATAGTCGCCAACATTCCTTGCCCTGAAGGTGATATCGATGGTCCTACTCAGGCCTTAATTATCGACTCATGGTTTGACCCTTACCAGGGCGTCGTGTCACTGGTGCGTGTAAAACACGGCAAAATCCAGTTAAAAGACAAAATCAAAGTGATGTCGACTGGCATGGTATATGAAGTCGACAAAGTAGGTGTGTTTACACCGAAAGCCAACAACACAGGTATTTTAAGTACAGGTGAAGTAGGTTTTGTGATCTGTGGTATCAAAGAAATTAAAGGTGCGCCGGTAGGTGATACTTTAACTTTAGCGAAAAACCCGGCTACTGAACCCTTACCAGGCTTTAAGCGGATTAAACCTCAGGTTTACGCCGGTGTTTTTCCTGTATCTTCAGACGATTACGAAGATTTCCGCGATGCGTTGGAAAAACTCAGCTTAAACGATTCGTCGTTATTCTATGAACCAGAAAGCTCCAGCGCTTTAGGTTTTGGTTTCCGTATTGGTTTCCTGGGTATGTTACACATGGAAATTATTCAGGAACGTTTAGAACGTGAATACGATCTGGACTTAATCACCACAGCGCCTACCGTAGTGTACGAAGTGATTACCAAAAATGGTGAAACCGTGATGGTCGATAACCCCAGTGCATTACCGCCAGTGGGCAATATCGATGAAATCCGTGAGCCTATAGTGGAAGCTCATATTCTGGTGCCGCAGGAATACTTAGGTAACGTGATTAACCTCTGTATTGAAAAACGTGGTGTGCAGATCAATATGACCTACCATGGTCGTCAGGTGGCTGTAGTGTACGAACTGCCAATGGCTGAAGTGGTGATGGATTTCTTTGACCGTTTAAAGTCAACCAGTCGCGGTTATGCCTCGCTGGATTACGCCTTTAAACGCTTCCAGACCTCAGATATGTCGCGGGTAGACATTCTGATTAATGGTGAACGGGTAGACGCCTTAGCTATTATTAGCCACAAAGATTTTGCCCAAAGCCGTGGCCGTGAACTGGCAGAAAAACTGAAAGATCTGATCCCTCGCCAGATGTTTGATATTGCCATTCAGGCCGCTATTGGTGCACACGTGATTGCCCGAACTACTGTGAAGCAGTTACGCAAAAACGTATTGGCTAAATGTTATGGCGGTGATATCAGCCGGAAGAAAAAGCTGTTACAGAAGCAAAAAGACGGTAAAAAACGTATGAAGCAGGTAGGTAATGTGGAAGTTCCACAAGAAGCCTTCCTTGCCATTCTTAAAGTCGGTAAATAACAACAAGGGCAGTTATGGCAGGTTATTTTGCAATTCTCCTCGTAGTATTGACTTTGGCCAGTGGTTTAATCTGGCTGATCGACATACTGGTATTTGCGCCTAAACGCAAAGTTAAAGTTGCGACCGCTCAGGCTGCTGCAGCCGGCGGCCTGCCATTACATGCTATTGAACAACTGGAAAAACCTTCTTATCTGGCAGAAACAGCCAAAGAAATTTTCCCGTTAATTCTGGCCATTACCATTATCCGTTCGTTTTTATACGAGCCGTTCCAGATCCCATCAGGTTCAATGATGCCAACCTTATTGGTCGGCGACTTTATTCTGGTGGAGAAGTTTTCATACGACGTCAAAGACCCGGTGTGGCGCAAGTCGTTGATCACTACGGGTCGGCCAGAACGGGGTGACGTGATTGTATTTAAGTACCCTGTTGATCCTACTGTCGATTTTATTAAACGCACAGTTGGCTTACCGGGTGACCGCATTATTTACAAAAATAAGCAGTTGTACATCCAGCCTGCTTGCACAGCGGCAGACAAAAGCACTTGTCCGGGATTAGAGGCTGTGCCTTTAACTCTGCAAGCTGAAGGTGAGTTTATGGATGGTGAATTACCTACTAAACGCTATTCAGAGCAATTGGGTGAACGTAAGCACGACATACTGCAGCATCCGTTTAATGCTGAGCAGTTGATGAACTATTACAAGCAGCCTGGTACTGCGATTGAAGAGTTTATCGTGCCTGAAGGTCATTACTTTGCCATGGGCGATAATCGCGATAAAAGTAGTGATAGCCGTTTCTGGGGTTTTGTACCTGAAGAAAATCTGGTGGGTAAAGCAGTATTTATCTGGATGAGTTTTGAATTTAGCGACGATCCGAACAACTGGCTGCCTGCATGGGTACCGGTCGGAGTGCGTTTTGAACGATTAGGCAAAATTAATTAATGCAAAAACCTGTCAGCGGCCTGATGAAAAAGCTGGGTTACCAGTTTCAACAGGTCGCGTTGCTTGAACAAGCCCTGACTCACCGCAGTTGTAAAGGTGAACACAATGAACGGCTGGAATTCTTAGGTGATGCCTTGCTCAGCATGGTGATTGCTGAAGCCCTGTATAACCACTTCCCGAAAGCCCGTGAAGGCGATTTAACCCGTATGCGCTCCTCTTTGGTCAAAGGCATCACTTTGGCTGAAATAGCCAAAGAACTGGAACTGGCTGAATACTTGCGGCTTGGCCCTGGCGAAATGAAAAGCGGTGGCTTACGCCGCGAATCTATCCAGGCAGACGCAGTGGAAGCCATACTGGGTGCTATCTTTTTAGACGCCGGTATCGAAGCCTGTAAAGAACGGATATTAAGCTGGTTTGGTAGCCGTTTAACCGGTATTCAGCCAAGCGTACAAAAAGACAGTAAAACTCAGCTGCAGGAATATCTGCAGGGGCGTCGTTTACCTTTACCTTTGTACGAAGTGATCGATACTCAAGGTGACGACCACGATCAGGTGTTCACTGTGCGTTGTACTGTGCAGGGCAGAGCCCCTGTGATCGCGTCTGGTAATTCCAGACGTAAAGCTGAACAGGATTCAGCACGGATTTTGTTGGAACAAGTTAAAAATGACCTCTGAAACTTTTGCCGGACTGGTTGCCATAGTTGGCCGTCCGAACGTGGGTAAGTCCACATTATTAAACCAGCTGGTGGGTCAGAAGGTCAGTATTACTTCGCGTAAACCACAGACCACCCGTCACCGTATTGTTGGCATAGACACACAAGATAATTACCAGACGGTTTATGTTGATACACCAGGTCTGCATATCGAAGAAAAACGTGCTATCAACCGTCTGATGAACAAAGCTGCAGCCAGCACTATTCTGGATGTGGAACTGATTATTTTTGTGGTCGAAGGCACCCGCTGGACAGACGACGACCAGATGGTATTAAACCGTCTGATCGCGGCAAAAAAGCCGGTGCTGTTAGTGGTGAATAAAGTCGACTTATACAAAGACAAAGAAGAGTTGTTACCGCATTTACAGTGGCTGAGCAGCCAGCTGAATTTCCAGCAGATCATTCCGTTATCTGCGGAAAAAGGCACCAATGTGCAGGAACTACGTGCGCTGGTACAAAAACAATTACCGCCATGTGAATTCTTTTTCCCTGAAGAATATGTGACCGACCGCAGCAGCCGCTTTATGGCGTCCGAAATAGTACGGGAAAAGCTGATGCGTTTCCTCGGTGACGAATTGCCTTATGCAGTGACGGTTGAAATTGAACGCTTTAAATGGGAAGAAAAACACTACCATATCGCCGCTTTAGTGCTGGTTGAACGCGACACCCAAAAGCAGATGGTGATAGGTAAAAAAGGCGAACGCATTAAAACCATCGCCACTGAAGCCCGCAAAGATATGGAAACCTTATTTGAACAGCCGGTGTTTTTGCAGGTCTGGGTCAAAGTGAAATCAGGCTGGGCTGATGACGAGCGCGCTTTGCGCAGCTTAGGTTACGGCGAAGACTAAAATGGACAATCGCAGCTGGCCAGCTTTTATTCTGCACAGCCGCGCTTTTAAGGAACAGCAGTTGTTATTGCAGCTGCTGGTACCTGAACTGGGGCGGGTCAGCGCTGTGATCCGCAAATCCAGCAGTAAGAAACAACAACGCTTGTCGCTACAGCCTTTCCAGTTATTACAACTGGAGCTGTTGGGCCGATCTGAATTAAAGACTGTCAGTAAAGCGGAAGAAGCAGGCCCAGCCTTTTTGCTGCAAGGCGAAAAGCTATTTGGCGCCATGTATTTAAACGAGCTGATTTGCCGTTTATGGCCGGAAAACGTTGGTTCGGACGCGTTATTTGAGTTGTATCAACAGAGTTTGCAGCAACTACTCACTGAAGATCTTGAACCCTGTTTACGTCAGTTTGAATTTTCCCTGCTGACCGAGTTAGGCCAGCCTGTGGACTGGGATTACGATTCTGAAGGTGAAGCTTTGCAAGACGGTGCTTTGTATCAATGGTGGCCCGAGCAAGGCTGGCAAATTGCCGGCAAAGGCTGGAAAGGCGAAGTACTCAAAGCCATAGGCCAGCAGCAATGGCAGCAAAACGACGTATTAAAAACCGCCAAGCAATTAAGCCGCTTATTATTAGCGCCTTTACTTGGTAGCAAACCTTTAAGTAGCAGAGCATTATTTCAACCTGTCAGGAACTAGCTATGAGCGCCATTTATTTAGGTATCAATATCGATCACGTCGCCACTTTACGTCAGGCCCGTGGCACTTATTACCCTGAACCTGTGCATGCGGCTTTATTGGCTGAGCAATTTGGCGCTGATGGTATTACGGTGCATTTACGTGAAGACCGCCGTCATATTCAGGACCGTGATTTATTTGTGTTGCGTCAAACCATAGCCACCCGGTTAAATTTTGAAATGGCCGTGACTGAAGAAATGTTAGGCATTGCGGCCCAGCTCAAGCCTGAATTCTGTTGTTTGGTGCCGGAAAAACGCCAGGAATTAACCACAGAAGGTGGTCTGGAAGTAGCAGGTCAGTTCGATAAAATTCAGGATGCTGTGCATCGCCTGCAGCAAGACAATATTTTAGTCTCCTTGTTTATTGACGCCGATGAAAAACAAATAACTGCGGCAGCCAAAGCCGGTGCGCCTTATATTGAAATTCATACAGGTCAGTACGCTGAGGCGACGGATCCTAAAAAGCAAAAAGCAGAACTGCAGCGGATCACTGAAGCCGCTGCTTATGCCGCTTCCTTGGGTTTAACAGTCAATGCTGGTCACGGCCTGCATTACCATAACGTACAGCCTATAGCCGCTATTCCCCAGATGTACGAGCTGAATATTGGTCATGCTATTGTGGCCCGCGCTATCTTCTCTGGTTTAGGCCCGGCAGTAGCTGAAATGAAACGCCTGATGGTGGAGGCGCGCCGTTAATGGCCATTGTTGGTTTAGGCACGGACATAATTGAAATAGCGCGTATAGAGCAAAGCCTGACGCGCTCTCCCCGTTTAGTGCAACGGGTATTGACGGAGTCTGAGCAGCAAATTTTAGCGGCCCATGGCCAGCCTGCACGGTATTTCGCCAAACGTTTTGCCGCTAAAGAAGCGGCAGCAAAGGCGCTTGGCACCGGCATTGGCCGAGGTATTTCCTTCCAGCATTTTACCGTCAGTAACGACCCTTCAGGTCGGCCGCAACTTGAACTGACAGGCCCTGCCAAAGCGCTGGCTGATTCAATGCAAGTGCGCTCAGTCTGGCTCTCCATCAGCGACGAGCAGGCGTATGCCTGTGCTACAGTTATTCTTGAATCCTAGCCGCGCCCTAACGAATGGATTATCAGGGCGTACTTAAGTTCAGAGTGCGCCACGAACTCCGGCAAATCATCGCTTGCTATGGGGATGAGTGACAGGCTGAAATTCGTGGGCATCCCTCAGGACCTGGTCCAATAAAGCTTAACTGGCGGTCCCGTTCACTTCGCCATTCAGATAGGCTTTGATTTGTTGGCCCATCATAGTGAAGTAATCAAGAATGCTCTGGCGTACCGGTTCCATTTCTGACGCTGTTATGTTCTGAAAATCTTTCGGGTCTTCAAAATTGTCCAGTATTTTATGTTTCGCTTGATAATTAGTCAGCGTTTCCAGTTTCGGCATCAGCGTCAGGTCGACAGGCTGATGAATGGTTTCAACACTGATAGCAAAAGCGGCAGAGCTGAAGTAGTTGTCCATACCTAAAAAGCTGCGGGTAAACAGACCGTAGCCCTGGCTGTAAAACTCGTTGCAGCCATAGTTACCGCATTCGAGATAAGCCAGAGACGGGGTTTCATACACGCTGATCACGACTTGGATCCCTTCGGCCAGCAGGCGTTTGCGCAGCAGGTCCTGCTCCATCGTAAATTGCCAGTTTTGATCCCGCACTTCGACAAAGTTCAGAGGTTGCAATGGCATCCGATTCCATTTGCTCAGGTCCACCACCTCAAAACGTTCAGGCCGCTCTAACTGAGCTTTTAAGGTGTCAAAAATGCTGTTGGACATCTGCCATTGAAAAGGGTAACTGGTATTGAAATTATTAAATACAGTGGTGCCTATATGGCTGTGATTGACATTGTCTCCTGCTACAACCAACACTCCTATTTTGGTTTTAGCAGGTAAATTCAGGCTGGGTGTAGGTGGAACATAGGTAGTGGCACAAGCACTCAACAGCAGGCTTAATGCCAGGGCAAGCCAAACTTTCATAAGCTTTCCTTAGTAAAAAAATCCAGTGGAAATGAATGGGAAAAATCCTGCTTTTTATAGCAGTAAGTTTACTGTTTTTAAACAACTTTATTCACTGGGGTATGCACTGAAAGGCTGAGTTCTTACCCTTTGCCCCGCAGTTTAATTTGTTGAAAACATGCTAAGACATTAAAAATTAATCTTTATCTTGCTCACAGCGTCAGCTCATACATTCGACACGAACACAGCCGATTTTTAGTTGGCTCACTCAGAAGAGTATAAACCTATCTTTAGGGGTAAAACGCAAGACCTGTCACTGTTTCATGATTGCACATCTTGCAATGTGCAGTATCTGATCATAAGTCTGCGTTTGGATCAACTACCAGCTGGGTATTCAAAAAGCGTCCGTGGTCTTGCTCTATGTTTAAGATGCACAAAGTGATTATTTCCCCAAAATTGATTTTTAGTCATTCTATTGATGCTCGCGATTAGTTAACATCACAAATATATTATTTACATTTTTTATGGGTGACACTGTGCGCTTGATGCTTTTCTTGTTTTTGGTTTGCTTTTCAGCTTCTTCAGAGGCACTTATCAAAGGCTATATCGATAGCGTGAGGGCTCGCTCTGATGGAAAAGTCAGGATTAGTGGTTGGGCTTGTGATAGTGGAGTCTCATTGTCTATCAACGTGCATATTTATTTGGGTGGACCTGCAGGAAAAGGTGGCACTCTCTATAAAGGGGCAACTGCAAACCAGGCGAGCTCAACATCCATTGCGGCTAGTTGTGGCACCACAGATATTCCTCATCGCTACTCATTGGAAATGTCTCTCAACGATGTAACCCTTTGCCAGCAGTTTGAGCCCAAAAGAGCTCTGGTTAATCGAGGATTGGGCATTACGCAAAGCTCAGGCAAGACTGTATGATTCAAATCAATCCAAGTAATGAAGACGGGTTAGGTCAGGTATAATAATCTATAAAACTAAACTGAACCTTGGAGCATTTAGGGTCAGGTCTAATGTGATGACTCGCCTCCCATCCTGACTTAGGATGAGGTGACCAAACCGAAAGAGGCGAATCATCATGCTTATCAAAACATTAGGTGTAGATCTTGGCAAGCTCAGTTGTCATGTGATTGGGCAAGATCAGCACGGAAAAGTAGTAGAAAAGCGCAAAATACTGATCAGTAAGTTTGCAGAATATCTGGCAAATTTACCGCCATGCGCTGTGTTTTTTGAAGCCTGTGGTGGCGCACATCATTGGTGCCGTAAAGCCAGAAGCCTTGGCCATCGGGCTGACATGATACCGGCCAATTTCGTGAAGCCTTTTGTAAAGTCGAACAAAAACGACTTCAACGATGCCGAAGCCATTTGCGAAGCGGCACAGCGGCCGACGATGCGTTTTGCGCATGTTCGCAGTGAAGAGCAACAAGCCTTTGGCTGTTTACTCAAGTTACGTGAGCAGTTGGTAGAAGAGCGCACAGCGGTCAGCAATCAGGCGCATGCGTTTCTGTTGGAATTTGGTATTCAGCAGAAAAAGGGCCGTGCTTTTATCGGCACTGTAGCGGATATGACTGAAAATCCTGATATTAATTTACCTGAAGCGCTGCGTCTGGCGCTGTTCCGTCTGGTGGAGCGTTATAAAGCGGTTGATAAAGAAATCAGTGAGTTGGAACGGGATATCACGGCGATTAACAGCCAGAACGAGAACTGCAAGCGTATGCAAAGCATTCCGGGTGTAGGTTTAATTACCTCGAGCTTTATTGAATCATGGGCTGGCAGTTGCAACCAGTTTAAAAGTGCCAGAGACTTTGCGGCCTGGGCAGGATTAGTACCAAAACAGCATTCAACAGGCGGAGTAAGCAACCTGCTTGGGATCAGCAAACGCGGTAACAGCACGTTGCGTAAATACCTGATCCACGGTGCACGCTCGGTTATCCAATGGAAGCTCGAAGAAGATCATGCCTGGAGCCCGTGGATTAAAAAGCTGTTAAGCAGTAAGAAAAAAACAGTGGCGGTGGTCGCTATGGCCAATAAACTGGCCCGCATTATCTGGGCCGTATTAACAAAAGAGCAGAATTACGCAGCAGTCGCTGCATAAACCGGGTCACACCGAGTTTGCAACACGATGGCAATAAGGCAACAACCATGATCGGAAACCTGTCAGGGGCAAAAGCACATAGATGCTGAAGGTCTTATTAGGGCGATGATGGGCGAACAACATAGCGGGCGGGCACAACAATAAAGTGCCAACAGACTCCGGATAGATTGACGCAGACTTATTTGCTAACCGTGCTTGCAATATGGAGGCGAGTCATAGATTGCCCCTTGCCCAAAAGCAATTTGTTGATTAAATTTCAGTGATGTTAATAAACAAATAACAGAAAAAACCGTAGAGAACAGTAAATAAAACTATCTTTCAAAGATCGGGGCAAGGGGCAAGACCTGACCCTGAGGTACATCCTGAAGCTTTGTTTTCAAACCCATCACAAAAAGCTCTTCCGCGCGACTGTTCGAAACAAGCCTGAATTCTTCCGCAAAGTGCGAACTCATAAAAAGCCGGATTGGGCCGTTGTTGAAATTATTCGTTTAAAAGCTCTGATGCCAGACACAGGGTGCAGGACTTTGGCTGACTTATTTAACCGTCGTTTTGTCGCACTTCGCAGCATTTAGGGTCAGGTCTTGCCCCTTGCCCAAAAGCAATTTGTTGATTAAATTTCAGTGATGTTAATAAACAAATAACAGAAAAAACCGTAGAGAACAGTAAATAAAACTATCTTTCAAAGATCGGGGCAAGGGGCAATCTATGACTCGCCTCCATATTGCAAGCACGGTTAGCAAATAAGTCTGCGTCAATCTATCCGGAGTCTGTTGGCACTTTATTGTTGTGCCCGCCCGCTATGTTGTTCGCCCATCATCGCCCTAATAAGACCTTCAGCATCTATGTGCTTTTGCCCCTGACAGGTTTCCGATCATGGTTGTTGCCTTATTGCCATCGTGTTGCAAACTCGGTGTGACCCGGTTTATGCAGCGACTGCTGCGTAATTCTGCTCTTTTGTTAATACGGCCCAGATAATGCGGGCCAGTTTATTGGCCATAGCGACCACCGCCACTGTTTTTTTCTTACTGCTTAACAGCTTTTTAATCCACGGGCTCCAGGCATGATCTTCTTCGAGCTTCCATTGGATAACCGAGCGTGCACCGTGGATCAGGTATTTACGCAACGTGCTGTTACCGCGTTTGCTGATCCCAAGCAGGTTGCTTACTCCGCCTGTTGAATGCTGTTTTGGTACTAATCCTGCCCAGGCCGCAAAGTCTCTGGCACTTTTAAACTGGTTGCAACTGCCAGCCCATGATTCAATAAAGCTCGAGGTAATTAAACCTACACCCGGAATGCTTTGCATACGCTTGCAGTTCTCGTTCTGGCTGTTAATCGCCGTGATATCCCGTTCCAACTCACTGATTTCTTTATCAACCGCTTTATAACGCTCCACCAGACGGAACAGCGCCAGACGCAGCGCTTCAGGTAAATTAATATCAGGATTTTCAGTCATATCCGCTACAGTGCCGATAAAAGCACGGCCCTTTTTCTGCTGAATACCAAATTCCAACAGAAACGCATGCGCCTGATTGCTGACCGCTGTGCGCTCTTCTACCAACTGCTCACGTAACTTGAGTAAACAGCCAAAGGCTTGTTGCTCTTCACTGCGAACATGCGCAAAACGCATCGTCGGCCGCTGTGCCGCTTCGCAAATGGCTTCGGCATCGTTGAAGTCGTTTTTGTTCGACTTTACAAAAGGCTTCACGAAATTGGCCGGTATCATGTCAGCCCGATGGCCAAGGCTTCTGGCTTTACGGCACCAATGATGTGCGCCACCACAGGCTTCAAAAAACACAGCGCATGGCGGTAAATTTGCCAGATATTCTGCAAACTTACTGATCAGTATTTTGCGCTTTTCTACTACTTTTCCGTGCTGATCTTGCCCAATCACATGACAACTGAGCTTGCCAAGATCTACACCTAATGTTTTGATAAGCATGATGATTCGCCTCTTTCGGTTTGGTCACCTCATCCTAAGTCAGGATGGGAGGCGAGTCATCACATTAGACCTGACCCTGAGGTACTCTTCAAAGATCGGGGCAAGGGGCAAGACCTGACCCTGAGGTTTCCTGAGGTTTCTAAGTCACACCCGTACTTTGGCCTCTGGCGTTCACTGCTGTGGTCAGGTGATAGACAGTACCCGCACTGCCGCTGCTGTAGTCTGTGGTTTTATAGGCGGCACCAAAACTGTAGTCAGTGCGGATTTTAGGGCCTATGATGCTGCCAGAGCTTGGGTAGGTCAGCTCATAAGGACGGCCGTAGCTATCATAGGTGCTGGATGTGGTGTAACTCGCCCCGCCTGTGCTGATGGTTTTACTGCTGACCAGCGCTTTGCTGTTGTACAGATAACTTTCTGAATAGGCAGGAGTGACCGTGCTGTCGCAGGCCGTATTACTGGCCGTCCACTGTTTCATACCCATCAGCTGATTGACGTTGTAGCTGGCCGCTGTACTGCCATAACTCCAGCAGACTGTGCCGCTGGGGTCGTACCGCCTTATCATCTGACCTGCGTTGTTGTATTCAAACACTGTGGTTTGGGCTTTGGCATTGGTTTGGCTTATCAGCTCGCCAAAGCCATTGGTCACATAACTCCAGCTGCCTTTGTCCAGATCTGTCATGGCGTATTTGCGGCCATAGGCGTCGTAGCTGTTACTGACCCGGGTCACGCCAGCAAAGCTTGCTGTTAATAAATCACCATAGGCGTTGTAGCTAAAGCTCAGTACACTGCCTTTATGGTCTGTGGTGCTGACCGTCTGGCCTAAATAGTTGCTTTGGCTGCTTTTCGTTTTCAGTAAGGCATCGGTGTTCGTCGTGGTATAACCGCTGTAGTCCACCTTCGATACGCCACCATTGGCCATCGTGGTTTGTGTCGCCCGCCCCAAAGCGTCGTAACTCACCGTACTTACATAGCTGGACACACTGCCAATATGAGGCTCAAACACCTGAGAAGGACGGCCTTGATTATCATAAGTTTTACGGCTAACCGAATACGCGCCCGACACTGGCAGCTTGGTTTTACTGCCCACTTCGCGGCCATATTTATCAATAAACTGCTGCTGCTCCGCGCCAGTCACACTGCTGGTCACTACTTTGATATAGGCGTCCGGAAACAGGGTTTCACAGGAATTACAGAAGCTTTTGCTGACAGTGCCCGTCACCGCTGTATCACTGGCCAGCGCCCCTTTGACGGAGCTGCTGGTACTCTGGCCAAAGGCGTCAAAGTTGGTGGTGCTGCTTTGGTTATTTGGGCTTACCACAGTAATCGAGGTGATCAGTGCTGGGGTAAAACTTGCGGCTGCTACATCGAATTAACGCGAAGCAGATGTTTTAACAATCGATGCTACTGCTGTATTGGCGAGCATAAACCCTGGCCGCTACCCATGTTGAAGCGTCTTGAGGTATAAAGAGCTTACATTTGGCCGTTGGTGAAAAAGATGCAAAAAGGTAGTTTGGTGTGCGTAGGCACAGGTATGACGTTGGGTTCTCATATCAGTCCTTTATCCCGCAGTTATATAGAACAAGCTGATGTAGTTTTTGTATTAGTGGCTGACGGTACGACTGAGCTATGGGTTCAGGGCATGAATGCCGATGTACGCAGCCTGCAGCCTTATTATTGTGAAGGTCAGTCGCGTAAGATCACCTATAAACAAATGGTGGCAGCACTGCTTGCCGAAGTCCGTTTGGGCAAAAAGGTCTGTGGGGCTTTTTATGGTCATCCCGGAGTGTTTGCCTGGGTGCCACATCAGGCTATTAAAGAAGCTATAGCTGAAGGGTATCGGGCTCATATGGAGCCGGGTATTTCCGCTGAAGATTGTTTATACGCTGATTTGGGTTTAGACCCCGGCACTTATGGCTGCCAGCATTATGAAGCCAGCAACCTGATGTTTTATCAGCGCACCATCGACACCGCCGCTTATTTGATTTTATGGCAGATAGGAGTCGCAGGTGATAAATCATTGGCGAAATTCAGCACAGGCAGTGCGTATCGGGAAGTCTTGGTTGAACTGTTAAGCCAATGGTATCCGCTGGACCATCAGGTGATTTTATACGAAGCCGTCACTTTACCTATTCAACAACCTCGTATTGAGCGAATGGCTTTGTCTGATTTACCTCAAGCCCAAATGGACTTAAAAACCACTTTAGTGATACCTCCAGCCAGTGTTGCTAAGCCCAATCAGGCTATTTTAGATAAGCTAAAAGCTGTAGTAGCTCAGGACGCATAAAGTGAATACAGATTGGCATAAGGCGGCAGTTGCAGAAAACTTTGAGATCACTACAGCGCGTTTGTTGATCCGCCCTTTGGCTGAACAGGATTTACAGCTGTACCTGGATTTATACACTAATGCAGAGACTATGGTGTTTGTTGGTGAACCTTTGCCGCCCGAACAGGCCACTCATAGCTTTGAAGTGGCGTTACGATTAAATGCTAAAACCCCCTTTAAGCGGCTATTTCTGACCATTGTTGAACAAGGGCGATGTGCAGGTTTGTGTGCTATCAACCAATGGAGCAGTGAAACCGGCATAGCAGAGGTTGGCATTATGTTGCTGCGGCCCTGGCATGGTCAGGGTTATGCAACAGAAGCTCTGGGTGCATTAATTCAACGAGTGCAGCAGCAGTTTTATGGTGCAGTGATCAAAGGTGATTTAGATCCTAATAATCAGGCCGCAGTGCAGCTGGTATTAAAAACTGGCTTTCAGCCTGACGTGCACCATGCCAGAACCTATTGGGTGAAGCCGAACTATGCAATAGCGCCATTGTGATAAAAACTTAAACAGAGAACTGGTTCTGCATGCTTGTGCTTTTAATTTTATCGTTTTAAAGTGGATTTGCGTCAGCACTTCTGGCATCTGATTTTTAATGATGCGTTGTTTTGTAGTTTTGGAGTCGTTATGTCAAAAATTATCAGTTTGTTAGAAAGATTGGGCGAGAATGCAGAGTTCCGCTATGCCAACGCCGAACAATTAGCTGTATTAATTTCGGATACAGACCCTGCGCTAATAGACGCTGTAATTAGCGGAGATCAGCAAGCTTTAGAGGCAATTTTAGGGGCGCGCTCTAATATAGTCTGTGCGATTTACCCCGCAGATGAACCTCATCAAGATGAGCCTGCTGACGATGAGCAGGACGAGGACAAAATACATTTGAAACATTGTGGCTAATTCTGCCCAATGAGGCATACAAGAAGTTCATTTCCAGTCTGCAAACCGCACTTGCTAGTGTGGTTTATTTTTTTATTTGCTTTTCCTTTGGCCCCTGTCTGGGCTGACGTTTTCGTTGAGCAGTTAGTTAAAGCAGATCAAATAAAAAACACTGATTTTCAAATCTTTCGTCAGCAATTGGAGCTGTTAAAAAAAGACTCTGGCTCATTCTCTGATTTTGAAACTGACTATTTGCACTTACTGATGGCTTATGAAGCGGCCTATATGGGCAATACGGAGAAAACAATTGAATTGACAACAAGCCTGATTAGTTCAGGAACTCACACCGACATTAGTTTTCGGGCTAAAGCTCTCGCAATAAATAGTTTAGTGGTCGCCAGACGTTATCTGGATGCGTTTAATTATCTGGAGCAGTTAATTGCTCAGTTACCCGATGTGCGAGCTGCTTTGGCGCGAGAACAAGGTTTGATGGTTATAGCTATGATGTACAGATACATTGACCGCTATGAGTTAACTATCGAATATACCCGTATTCTAGAAGGCGAGAAGCCTAGAAATACGGCTATATGTACAGCAAGACAACTCCGATTAGACGCATTACTGGCTTCAGGCCAATATGATTTATTTGAACAGGAATATGAGCAAGGCATTAGCGTATGTGAATTAAGTAAGAATTTGCTCTTTGCCACTTTGATTCGATTATACAAAGCGCAATATTTACTAACTCAAAATAAAGACAACGAAGCTCTTCGTCTTATTTTAGATAGTTATCCTGCAGCAGAAAAAACGCATTATCAGCGTTTGATGACTGAGCTAAATAGCATATTGGCGCAGATTTATGCCAAAACGAATCAGAATCAACAAGCCAGGCACTATGCAACACTAGTGGTTAGTCATAATGTTACCGGTGACGATGTTGCTACTTTGCCTATAGTGAATACTCTCAAGGTATTGGCAGAGTTAAACAAACAAGAAAAAAACTACAAGCAAGCATTGGATTACCACGAACAATATATGGCCGCTTTTACTGCGTATATGGATGATAAATCGGCGCAACAAATGGCTTACCATACAGCGCATTCGGAAATTATGGCGCAAAACCAAAAAATCGCCTTGCTGGATAAAGACAACCAATTGCTACAGTACGAACAAACTGCGCTTAAGCATCAGGCTACGTTTAACAAACTACTGATTGCTGCTTTAATTGTGCTGGTGCTGGGCCTTACGATACTGGCGTATCGTAGTTATGTCGCTCGCCAGCGTTTTAAAGCTTTGGCTGAATACGACGATCTCACCGCTATAAGCAACAGATACCATTTCTCGGCCTCGGCGAAAGGCGCTTTAGCTTTGTGTGAAAAAGGCCAGTTACCTGCTGCTCTTATCGTATTTGATCTGGACCATTTTAAACAAATTAACGATCAGTATGGCCATGCCGCTGGCGATTGGGCTTTGCGTCAGACTGTTGATACTTGCCGTAACTTTATGCGCAATAACGATGTATTTGGTCGTATTGGTGGTGAAGAGTTCGCCATTTTTTTGCCTGGTTGTCAGAGTGACAAGGCCCACTTATTGGCTGATATTTGTCGTGATGCAATTAACAGTATTGATACTGCAGCTTCGGGTTATGAGTTTAAATTAAGTGCTAGTTTTGGCGTCACTTCTGCTGAACTTTCAGGTTACCATTTAACCAAACTGATCGAAGATGCAGACACTGCCATGTATCAGGCTAAGCAGTTGGGGCGAAACAAGGTGCATTTTTTTAACGGCTAAGCGTATAGCTTGCCTGAAGTCTGATTCTTGGTGATGTAGGTAAAACAAGATTGTGTCGACAAGCGAATAGGGAGATGCGTTGAAAGCATTTTTGTGGTCATTGTGTTTGCACATCGTGTTGTTAGGTTTATTAACCTATCATCATTTTGCGCCGGATGATGCCGCAAAAACAGTGCCAGAGCCTCCTATTCTGGCTTACGCTTATCAGCCAATTAAAGCCAAAACAGCTCCGGCAGTGGTCACGCCTGTCGCTGTTCCTGCCAAAGTGGTGACACCACAACCTCCTGTCAAAGCGGTTAAAAAAGGTGAAACCAAGGCGGTAGTTAAAAAAGCTGCAGTGAAAAAGCCAGCGGCAAAGAAAGTCGTGCCGAAAAATGAGCCAACCAAGGCAAAGCCACAAGTAAAAACCAAACCAGCCATAGTCAAAGCTGCCTCTGTTCAGCCACAGCGCAAACCTTTTGTGCCCGTGCGCAAGCCCGCTATGGTCAAGCCTATGCCTGTAGCAGCTAAACCCTTGCCAAAGCCTGTGATCAAACAGCCAGAAGTAGTAGCAGCTAAGCCATTGCCAAAGCCTGTGATTAAACAGCCTGAAGTGGTAGCAGCGAAGCCGTTACCAATGCCTGTGATTAAACAGCCTGAAGTGGTAGCAGCGAAGCCGTTACCAATGCCTGTGATCAAACAGCCAGAAGTGGTCGCAGCTAAGCCGTTACCAAAGCCTGTGATCAAACAGCCAGAAGTAGTAGCAGCGCAGCCATTGCCAAAGCCTGTGATTAAACAGCCAGAAGTGGTCGCAGCCAAAGCATTGCCAGAGGTTTTACCCAAACAAGCTGATGTTGCGTCAGCACAAGCCATTCAGCTGAAAGCCAATCAAACTGCCACAAAAAACACCGCAGATACTACGACACAACAAGCAACCACAGCTGTGGCTGCTTCTTTGGAACAGCAGAAAACCACAGCCAATAAAGCGTTACAGGCTGCCAAACAAGGGGATGCTTCAGGCTCTGCCAGTTGGAAAGAAAAACAAAAACAGCTGGCACTGGAGATCACGGCACTAAAAGCTGAACAAAAGCCGGAAATGGGCAGGAAAGTAAAAGCCTTTGCTGACGGCAGCATGCTGATTGACACTAATCCAGGCTGCTGGAAAGTTCCTCCTGCTGAGTCTCGTAAAAATGCCATCTGGTTGTCAACCAGTGTGCCTTGTAAAGCCGATACCACAGTGGAACAAATCAACGACATTTTGCAGAAGCGCCGCACTTACTCTAACGATTAGCCTGATACTTTGGTTTGTATTGGCTCAGTCACCAATGGTGGCCAGCTTTTGGCGTCCTGTAATAAAGACTGGATCCTGTCCTGTAATTCAAACAACTCAGGCTCCAGTTGCTCTGGTTGTTTACCTTTTTTCAGTTCGGTTTCAATTAATTCTGTCAGTTGTTTCAGTACGGGCAGACCTGTATAGCAGCTGGCTCCATGTAATTTGTGGATATGTTGCAGCAGTTGTTCTGCGTCCTGTTGTTGCATCGCCTGTTGAATAAGCGTCAGGCTATCGGGTAAAGACTGTACCAACATCCATAACATTTCTTTGGCTAAATCCAGTTTACCGCCTGCTCTTTGTAATGCCAGAGTCCAGTCCAACTGTTTGCTTTGTGGCAGTTGGTTTTCACTGAGTGAAGCCGCCAGCGCTTGCTGAAAATCAGGACAACATTCGCGCAAGGTGTAATGCAGCAGTTTTTCATCGAGAGGTTTGGTTAAAAACTCACAAAAACCTAAAGCTAAAAGCCGTTCTCTTTCGCCTTCTACAGCGTGAGCTGTCACCGCAATAATAGGAGTGGCTTCATTCAGCGAACTTTGTTGAATACGCTGACAGGCCTGAATACCGTCCATCACCGGCATATTAATATCCATAAAAATTAAATCGTAATGCTGTTGGTTGGCCTTTTGCCAGGCTTCAGCGCCATTACGGGCTGAATCGACTTGTTCCACCATTTCAGAAAGCAGGGTATTAATCAGTTTTAAGTTGGCTTCGTTATCGTCCACCGACAGCACCCGCAGGCGAGCTTTAGGTTTGTCCTGCAGCGGGTTTTGCTCAGGGAAATCCAAATAAGGCTGCGCCAAAGTCATCGCCAGTTTACGGTAATGCGCAGGCTTGGATAACACAGCTTTGGCGCCCGAGGCTTGCAGTACTTCGCGTAAATTCGGTGACAGGGTATTGACCAGTAAATACAACTGTTCGCTATGTAGCTGCAATTGTTGCAGTAACTCAATTACCTGATTGACCTGATTCAGCGAAATAGAGCGGCCAATCAACGCCATATCAATGTTGGGCTGCAAGGCAAGCGTCTGAGTCAACTGGCTCATATTGCTACAACTGATGATATTCAGTCCCCACTGATCCAACTGTGCCAGCATAGCTTCGCGCGAGTACTGCTGAGGTTCAAAGTACAGTAAGGTTTTTTGCTTCAGTTCTTCCAGCGGCAAAGGCTCTGCTATGGATAGATGATGGCGTTTACACAGCAAGGTAAACCAGAAGGTCGAGCCTTCACCGGCTTTGCTGTCAAAACCAATTTTGCCACCCATAGCCGTTACTAAGCGCTGCGAAATGACTAAACCTAAACCTGTGCCACCATAACGACGGCCTATGCTGTTGTCGGCCTGTGCGAAACCACCAAACAAGCTTTTTTGTTGATCTTCAGTAATACCAATGCCTGTATCCTGCACCGAAAAGCGCAATTGCCATTGCTCATCCGGCATAGGACGACAACTGACGCGGATCACCACACTACCTTGTTCGGTAAATTTAATCGCATTACCGGCAATATTGGTCAGAATTTGATTAATCCGTATCGGGTCAGCAATTAAATCATCGGGGCAGCTGTTTTCAATCAGTAGTACCAATTCCAGCTGTTTATCAAAGGCATTGGAGGCTAATAACTCCACACAATCGTTTAATAAGTCGCGTAATGAAAAAGGCTCGGGGTTAATGGGCATCCGGCCCTCTTCCAGTTTGGCGTAATCCAACACATCGTTAACCAGGCTAAGTAAGCTATTGGCTGACTTTTGAATAGTGGCCAGATAATCCTGCTGGTTATGAGTCAGGTTAGTTTTCAGTAACTGCCGGGCAAAACCAATAACGGCGTTGAGAGGCGTACGTAATTCATGACTCATTTTGGCGAGGAAGTCGGATTTGCTGCGGTTATCTTCCATCGCCTTTTTACGGGACAGGTCCAGCTCAATATTTTGCATCTCCAGCTGTTCCATGCTTTGTTGCAAGTCGCTGGTCGACTGTTCAATGCTTTGCTGCATTTCTTCGTCATGGGTTTTAAGAGCTGTCGCCAGCGCATTGATGCCAGTGCGTAATTGTTCCAGTTCGCCTAAAAAAGGCTGTTGTAGCTGGCTTTGGTAATGACCTTCGCGCAGTTGCTCTATGACATCACCCATCTGCTGCAAAGGGCTGCTTACACGCTTGATTAGGCGCATGCTGAAATACACACAGGCGGCAAGCCCAAGCAAAATAATGATCAAGCTGCTGAGCAGGGAGGTTTGCTGTGCCAGCATCACCTTGTCTTTGGCCACCTGAACTGAGATATAACCCAAAGGCTGATCGGCAGGATCTGTGCTGAAATCAGCTTGTTCCGGCAAAATGGGGGTGCGGATCACCAACCAGTTGCCAAGGTCTGTGATGGTACTTTGCTGCGGAATAGCGCTGTCCCGAGCGTACTTCAGCATGGCAAAGTCTTTATGATAATTGGTGGTGACAAACAGCTCGTGGTCGGCATTAAAAATGGCGATACTTTTCACCAGTGCCGAATTTTTTCTATGACTGACATCCAGCAAACGTTTGACGTCTTGTCTGCTGTTGTGTAATAAGGCATGTTCACTGGCAATAGCTAAAGGGACTGCAATGTTTTCAGCCTGATCTTCCAGATACTGGGCCAAATCATGATGGCGGGCATAGCTAAAATAACCCCCAAGGCATAAACTGACCAGCAAGGTCGGCACCAGGGTGGTCAATAAGACCCAATCTCTTAAACCAATTTTCGTCATCTGTAGCGCTGCTTGATAGAATAGTCCGGAGCGAATTTATAATGACACAAGGCTTACTAAAAGCCCACCACAGGTACTAAGTCCAGATGGTCAAAATTTATCAGGCTGCCAAAGGCACCAGAGATAAACCTCAACAGTTAAAACAAATTGAACTACAGATTGAACGTCTGGATCATGAAGCGCAGGGCATAGGCTTTGAGCAAAAGCGGATCGTGTTTGTCAGTGGTGCTTTGCCCGGTGAGCGGGTGAAGGTACAACTGACCGAACAAAAAGACAAATCGGCCAAAGGCAAGGTGGTGAAAGTGCTGCAAGCCTCGCCGTTGCGACAGGCACCTATCTGTAAGCATTTTGCCGACTGCGGTGGTTGTCAGTTGCAGTATTTGTCGGCAGAACACCAACTGGAGCTAAAACAGCAGGGCGTAGATCAACTAATCCGCCATCAAACCGGCTTGGCCAGCTTACCCTGGCAAATGCCGCTGAAAAGCGAAGGTCAGGGTTATCGCCGTAAAGCCCGTATTGGCGTGTGGTTTGATAAAAAAACACAGCAATTTACTGTAGGTTTTCGCAAAGCCAATGACAAAGTCATTACCTCCATTGAGCACTGTTTAGTGCTCAGTCCGGCTTTAACTTCTGTGTTTAGTGTATTGCAACAACAGCTGCCAAAACTGCAACATGGCTCTGCTATTACTCATGTTGAAGCGCTGGATGCAGACGGTCAGGTGTATTTAATAGTAAGACATATCCGTGCTTTGCCAGAATCAGACAGGCAGGCTTTGCTCCAGTCCTGGCCAGAGGCCATATGGATAGGCGAAGCAGAGCCTGAACTTTATCAGCATTGGCAAGTCGGAACTGCAGAGCCTTGTTACCAGTTACCAGCATTTGGATTAAAGCTGCAGTTTTCCGCTGCAGATTTTATTCAGGTAAATCAGAGTATTAATCAGAAAATGGTGCAACAGGCACTGGATTGGCTCAATCCGCAGCCTGATGACCAGGTATTAGAGCTGTACTCTGGTATTGGTAACTTCAGTCTGGCGTTAGCGCAGCGCTCCAAATGGGTGCATGGGCTGGAGGGTGTCACCACTATGGTGCAGCGGGCAGAATCCAATGCAGTATTAAATAACCTGACCAATCTGAGTTTTAGTCAGGCTGATTTGCATTTAGCATGGCCCAAAGCCGAGTGGAATAAGCCGAAGTACCAAAAAGTACTGCTCGATCCGGCTCGTGCTGGTGCTGTGGGGGCAGTGGAGCAAATAGCTGCTTTAAGTCCGGCACAGATATTGTACGTGTCCTGCAATGCAGTTACTTTTGCCAGGGATGCAAAAGTTTTACTGGCTTGTGGTTATCAGCTGGATAAAATCAGTGTGATGGACATGTTTCCACAAACCAGCCATCTGGAGTTGATGGCCTTGTTTCACAGGAGAAAGTAACGAATGGTGACGGTAAGGCAATCACATAGCGCCGAATACCACCCAGGCGGCACTCAGAGCTGGTTAACTGCTTTGGGTTTACCTGAAGCAAAAACCAATGCGCTGCTGGATGCTGAACTCTGGTTACATCAGCAGAATTTAACTGACCAGGAACCCGAAGTACAAACGGGTTGGGAAATGGTCGAAATTCTGGCTGATTTGCGTATGGACAAAGATGCCTTAACTGCTGCCTTATTATTTCCTTTGGTGGACGCCAAGCTGATTGAACTGGATCAGGTAGAAACACAGTTTTGCCCGGCCGTGCTGACCATGCTCAACGCAGTGCGCCAGATGGAGGCCATTCGTTCTATTCCGGTTGGACCAAATCAAAGCAGTAACCCGCAACAAGCCGACAACCTGCGCCGTATGTTGCTGGCCATGGTAGAAGATGTGCGCGCTGTGGTGTTAAAGCTGGCGGCACAAATTTGTTACCTGCGTTCTGTTAAAAACGCCGATGAAGAAACCCGGGTACTGGCTGCCAAAGAAACCAATGCTATTTTTGGCCCGCTGGCTAACCGTTTAGGTATAGGTCAAATCAAATGGGAGCTGGAAGACTTAGCATTCCGCTACCTGCACCCACAAACCTACAAACAAATTGCCAGTTTGCTGGAAGAAAAACGCTTAGACCGCGAACAATATATGCAGGACTTTGTCGCTTCAGTGCGGCAGAAAATGCAGGACGCTGCGATTTCGGTCGAAGTGTACGGCAGGCCTAAACATATTTTCAGTATCTGGAAAAAGATGCAGAAAAAGCAGCTGGCTTTTGATCAACTGTACGACATCCGTGCTGTACGTATTGTCACCACCAAAGTACAAGATTGCTACGCAGCTTTGGGTATAGTGCACACCTCCTGGCGTCATCTGCCTAAAGAATTTGACGATTACATAGCCACACCGAAACAAAACGGTTACCAGTCTATTCATACCGTCGTACTTGGCCCGGCTGGCCGCCCTGTTGAAATTCAGATTCGGACTCATCAGATGCATGACGACGCCGAACTGGGCGTAGCGGCACACTGGCGTTATAAAGAAGGCACAGGCCATGCGGGTAAAGAAGGCCAATTGGACGAAAAAATTGGCTGGTTACGCAAACTGCTGGCCTGGCAGGAAGAGTTGGTCGATGGCTCGGATTTAGCCGAAGAATTAAAAAATCAGGTTACCGAAGACAGGGTGTATGTGTTTACCCCTAAAGGCGATATTGTTGATTTGCCAGTAGGTTCCACGCCGCTGGACTTTGCTTATTATGTGCATTCTAATGTGGGCCACCGCTGCATAGGTGCGAAGATCTCCGGCCGCATTGTGCCTTTTACCTATCAGCTGAAAACCGGCGATCAAATTGAAATATTAACAGGCCGCGAGCCGAACCCAAGCCGCGACTGGTTAAACCCGAACTCAGGCTATTTAAAATCCAGCCGTGCCCGTTCCAAAGTACAGTACTGGTTCCGCCTGCAGGACAGAGATAAAAATATAGCGGCTGGTAAAGAGCTGCTGGATACCGAATTAAGCCGCCTGAATCTTAGTATCGACAGTATTCCTAAAGTGTTGGCGCGTTTTAACGTCAATACCATGGAAGAGTTACTGGCCGGTATTGGTGGCGGTGAAATTAAAGTCACCCAAGTAGTGCATTATGTGCAGAGTCAGTCAGGCAAAATTCAGCAGCCTGAAATTGACCCACGCCTGATCAGCAAACCTATGTCGGCCCAGCCAAAAAGTCATGTGGTGGTGCAAGGCGTAGGTAATTTATTGACTCATATGGCCGGTTGCTGTCAGCCGCTGCCTGGAGACGCCATAGTAGGTTATATCACTCAGGGCCGCGGTATTGCTGTGCACCGCGACGACTGCGATCAGTTTAAAACCTTGCAGGAAGCGCATCGTGAACGCGTGGTGGAAGCAACATGGGGCGATAAATATGCCTCAGGTTATGAAGTCACTATTCGTATTGTGGCGCATGACCGCAATGGCTTATTGCGCGATATCACCAGCATTCTGGCCAATGAAAAAGCCAACGTGCTGCGGATGAGCAGTAACTCGGATATAGCCCAGCAAACAGCCACTATTATTATGACGATGGAGCTGTATAACCTGGATTCACTGAACAAACTGCTGACTAAAGTCAGCCAGATTGACGATGTGATCGAAGCGAAACGGTTTCATTAATTTTAAATTCAATAGCGCCGGAGTTTTATGCTCCGGCCTCTGCAGGACAGACTGTGTCACAACCACTTCAGCAATTATTAGCCATTATGGCCAGACTTCGGGACCCGGAAAACGGCTGCCCCTGGGATAAAGAACAAACTTACCAAACCATAGTGCCTTATACGCTGGAAGAAGCCTATGAAGTGGCCGATGCGATAGCTCGTGAAGATTATGCCGAGTTAAAAGACGAGCTGGGCGACTTGTTATTTCAGGTGGTGTTTTACGCCCAGATTGCCAAAGAGGAAGGCCGTTTTGAGTTTGACGACTGCGCTCAGGCCATTAACGACAAACTGATCCGCCGCCATCCTCATGTGTTTGCTGATATGAATTTGGATAGCAGCAAAGCCGTGCTGCAAAACTGGGAAGCGATAAAAACCACAGAACGCACGGCCTCCGGCAAAACATCAGTACTGGACAATATCCCATTGGCGATGCCGGCATTAAGCCGGGCTTACAAATTGCAAAAACGTTGTGCTCAAGTCGGGTTCGACTGGCCTGATGTAGAAGGGGCCTGGGATAAAGTGCAGGAAGAAATTCAGGAAGTCGCCGAATTACCTGCAGGTGCGGCTGAGCTGGAAGAAGAGCTGGGAGATTTAATGTTTGCGCTGGTCAATGTAGTGCGTAAACAAGGTTTTGACCCGGAAAAAGTCATGCGCCAGGCCAACAATAAGTTTGAGCGGCGGTTTCGGCAGGTAGAACAGGCGCTGCTGGATCAAGGCTCTAGTCCGGCACAAAGCGATTTGGGTGCGATGGAGTCGTTGTGGTTAGAGGTAAAACAACAGGAAAAACAAGCAAAAATAAAAATTTAACGGTTAAAAACTGATCAAAACTTGACGCTTTTTTAATTTGTTCAATACTCTGGTCTGGAATAATTAAAATATTAAAGCCAGATCAATGACTAAGACATACCCCATATTTCTCTCCTGCCTCTGCCTGCTTTTTTTAAGCTCCTGCGCAGAGGACTATAGTTCCAGAATTAAAGCCCCCGAACTGACAGTGGTGAACTCCACTGGTGAAACCATAGACCGTATTGTCGAACGCTCCTGTGACGCCAATGACGACAGCAACGACAGAGTACTGGCGCGTGAGCTGAAAACCGGCCGTAGTCTGGTGATCCCTCTGGCTGTAAGCTGCAGTAATCTGGAAGCTTTTAACAAAGAAGGCAGGGTGGTTGGCCGTCAGGCTGAAGTGTCGACCCCACCTGACTTGTATTGGCAAATCTACTGATGCTCTATACGCACTGAACTTCCACTCGAATAAAGAAAAAGGAATAGAAGTATGAATAATCTGTTGAAACTTATTTGTCTGACAGCACTTGCAGTATTGATGACAGGTTGTAGCTCTTATGACTATTACCAGGTGGAATCGAATTTCAAAATGAGTGCGGCGAACGACAGAATTCCGGCTACTATCACCAAAGGGCAGGGCTTTGAGGCTAACTTCCCACGCCTGGCCACTATTGCGGTAAAGGCCCCTGATTTTTGTGTCAGCGAATCACAATCTCAGCGCACCGGTACAGCCCGCGCTGAAACCAATGTAATGCAAACCACTTGTGGTGTTGAAATGGCACAAATCGAAAGCTCGTTGGCCAAAGCGGGTTTTGGGGTGATCAGCTGGAAAGTACTGCAAAACGAAATGACAGTATCGACCTCCCATCTGGATGCAGCGAAAAAACTCAGAGCAGATGCGATGTTTCAGATTAACTCGCTGGAGCGTGGAGTCACTCAGGCAGGTCAGGACGCACGCTGGGACAGACGTTTTTACATCACGAATGGGGGCAGCAAAGTGCCGACAGCTGTCGACAGTTATATGGCCAATTTACTCGACACTTATGCCAAACAAAACGAACAAGCCATGATCGCAGGTATTGAGGTACTAAGCGCCAGCATCAACGCCAGCGTGACTTTAGTCGAAAATGGCCGTGCTATTTGGTTTTACGAGTGGAACAATGTGCAATCGCAGGAAGATGCCGATCAAATAGTCGCTAACACTTATGTCTACTGTGTTGACGGCTACTGCCAGCCTTATGTACCGCAGGAATACGCCACTTACAATGATCAATTGGTACAAGGCACCAGTGACGCTGTATCTATAGGCGCCAAAGCTGCAGACCGCCGCCGTTCAGTGCACGATAAGCTGATGAAGCAAGTCGTGGAAGATATGGTGGGGCGTTTTACTTTGTAATCTAAATGCACCGCTAGGTTATTTGGACAAGGCCGCTTTTTAGCGGCTTTGTTTTTGGTAGCGTTCGGTTAGGTTAAAAGCGTTTCGCCGCTGGCGAGATACTTTCTTTTGCTTCGCCAAAAGAAAGTATCCAAAGAAAGTGCAGGAAGCACTTTCTAACAGCCGAAGGCTGGCCCGCAGGGTGAATTGCAGGGATGCAATTCATAAAAGGCGACCCCAGGTGCAGCGACAACGCTTGCGTTGAACAGCTTTAGCTGGCCCCGAAGGGGTACGAACGAAGTGAGTATAAAGCCCGGCCCAAAATCGTGCGTCCAAGGCGGCTGGGCAACTCGCTCGTCGCTACCGCTCCTCACTCAAACACTCCCAGCCTTAAAACCTTGGCCACCCAATTTTGTCTGGGTTGATTCGGGCTTTCGGTAAGCCAACAATTTGGCTTGCCGCCGAATAAACGTACTGAGCTCAGCGAAGTACCGGTACCGCGCCCCAATGGGGGATTGGTGTCAGTAGTTGGAATTGATTTTCCAATGATCGACACCAAAGAGATAAAAGTAGCAATGACGCGCACTGTAAGACCTGACCCTGAGGTTGCTATCAATTCTCAGCCGAATTGCTCCCTTGCGCTCATTAGGTAAGCCAGCCCTTTTTGGTTCTGATACATGACTTCTGGAACAGACTGTTTGATCAAGTTGAAGTTTATTGCTCCCAATACCGCACCAGCTGCGGCGCCAAGGGGTATAGGAAAACCAAATAAAGTTGCAGCACCTATACCCGCCAGCCCATGAGTGGATAGATTCGCTGGGTTCAAACTTAGAGAAAAAGATTTCATTATTCTCTTTGGAAAGCTTTCTTGCGTTACTCTATCAATATTTAATATTGCCTCTTCTAGCCTATTCAACGTTTGAATTTTTGATCTCGGAACGTCATTCGAATTAACGATGTTTAGGTACAACTCACCTACATAATTTTTGAAAGCGATATATTCATCTTTTCTTCGTAACTTAAACTCTAATATATCCTCAAAAGGTACGTCAGAAGTTGGGACTGGCATACATTTATGCAGCTCAAATTCAATCAGATTCTCTTCTTTAGCCCTATCACCGATTAAACAAAGAGCGTTTGAAGACTGGGCTAAACTCCATTGTCCAGGCTCTCGTTCGTTCATTATCCTAAAGGCTTCAATCTGGGTCTGAATAACACCGTAGCCAATATTCCCTGAAAACCGCTCGAGCCTGATATCAGTTCTTTGTAGTACCCCTTCATCAATTAAAAACTGCAGTTCGGGACTTGTTCCTACATTTAGGATGTTACTAGTAGGAAATTCAATATGATCCCAATATAGCAAGCACTGACGCAGTGTTTGTCCCGACAAACCTCGCAATTCTAAATTGCGTCCATCGAAACTAAAATCTGGAGAAATGATAATTCCTTTTTCTAACACGGTATCCCTCCTGAAGTCTATAACGCTTGTTAGACGATGCCACGCCCTCAAGTTGGGCATTATCTCGCCTTCTTTCTTGATACCAAATTAGCGCCAATGTACCTGTTTTTCAATGCTTTTGTTCTTAGATACCTTAAATGGTTTCAGGCAAAATTTGTACACGCAGTGTGCTAGTTATTCTTTCATTTACTCAAACGCTGTAACAAGCGACTTAACTGCTGATTATCTAAGGTTTTAGACAACACATCAGCCCGCCTTAACAACTTATTCACCAAACTAAACCAACCGTCCGTGGTCTGCGTATAATATGAACTTTGTGATAACAAGCGGCGAGAGCTTTTATGTTAACTGAATCTGCTTTAGTGGTGCGCAGCGCTCTGGAAGCTGCGGGGCTGGAAACGCCTATGCTGGATAATGGTTTGTCGAGTGATCAGAAAAAACAGCGTTTAACTGAACTGATGACGCAAGTGGTGCAGACGCTTGGGCTGGATCTGAGTGACGATAGTCTGGCAGAAACTCCGGCTCGTATTGCCAAAATGTATGTGGATGAAGTGTTTTCTGGTTTGGATTACAGCACTTTTCCTAAGATTTCCATGATCGATAATAAAATGCGTGCAGAAGAAATGGTCAAGGTGCAGAACATTAGTTTTACCAGCACCTGTGAGCATCATTTTGTCACTATAGATGGCACTGCGACTGTAGCTTATATACCGGGCCAGAAAATTATTGGTTTGTCGAAGCTCAATCGTATAGTGAGGTTTTTTGCGCAGCGGCCGCAGGTGCAAGAGCGTTTAACTCAGCAAATTCAAGTGTCTTTGCAGGCCTTGTTGGGGGTGAAAGACGTAGCGGTCAGCATCGATGCTGTGCATTATTGTGTGAAGTCCCGTGGTGTGATGGATACCAGTTCCAGCACTAAGACTATGGCTTTGGGTGGTGCTTTTAAAACCGACGCTGCAACTCGATCTGAGTTTTTATCGAATTTTTAAACCATGCACCCCTGAATTACTCGGGGGATAAACTGGCTGATTGTGATTACAACTGGCACACTAGGCGTATTACTAGTTGCCAAAGGTTGTTGCTATGTTAGCCGGTATTCATCATGTGGCGCTGATTTGCAGTGATTATCAGCGCTCCAAGCATTTCTATACTGAAATTCTGGGTTTAAAAGTTCTGGCTGAACATTACAGAGCTGAACGCTTGTCTTACAAATTGGACTTACAGTTGCCTGATGGTAGCCAGTTGGAGTTATTTTCTTTTCCAAATCCACCGCCTCGCCCTAGTACACCTGAAGCTCAGGGCTTACGCCATCTGGCTTTTCAGGTGCTGGATGTCGCTCAGGTGGTATCACATTTAGAGCAGCATGGCATCGCAGCTGAGCCTGTGCGGATTGACCCCTATACAGAACGGGCTTATACCTTTTTTAAAGACCCTGATGATCTGCCACTGGAACTTTACCAAATAGTGCCAACTGAGCTGAGGCGTTAAAATCAAAGGCTGCAGCGGCTTTCGGTTGTATCGCCTGATAATCAAAACCCAGAGCTGCAGCCAATGTTGCAGCCATCTGGCCTTGTTGCCAGCTTCCGTTGGTGCGAATTAAACCTGCAGCCGGAATCTCTGGCCCCATAGCGGCCAGCCAGATTTGTTCTGAGCCTGCTATTTGTGGCACTGGCCCTTTGTAACCTGGCACTGCTGTGCTTTTACCATGAGAGCGCCACTGAGCTGCTTCGCCACGGCCATGATCGGTGCTGATCAATAATGTGGTTTGGTCGCGGTAATAAGGGTCGTTTTGTAGTTCCTGCCATAAGTCGGCAATAAACTGATCACTGCGGTGAATAGCCGCTAGGTACTGATCGTATTGGCCTAAATGGGCAAAATCGTCGGCTTCACCCAGGGCTATATACAGCACTTTAGGTTTATGCAGACGCATATGCTCCAGCGCAAATTCCTGAGTAAATACATCCAGTCGTACTGAAGCAAAAGGGCTGGGTGTTTTCGCCTGCAACTGGTTTAAATACTTTTGTTTTTCGCTCAGTTTACCTTGTTCCGACATAAAACCTGCATTCACCGTCAGGCCTGAACGCTTTGTATTTAAAATGTAAGGGAATAACTCCCAGGAGCCAAAAGCCGCAACTTTATGCCGCATTTGAGGTTGTTGGTTTAACCATTCCAGTACTGTGACATTAGGGTTGGCTATTTTGTTATTGCTGTGAATAGCCGGGTCGGAAAAACCAGCCAGTAATTCCTGATAACCAGGGTAAGAAATCTGATAAGGGTTGCTGACATTAATGGCCGACCCCTGACTGCGGTCGCCGACCGTAATGCCGCGCTGCTTCACTGTGTTATGTAAAAAGGGCATTAAAAGGTCTGGCTGGCCTGGTTTAAAGGCCCGGATCAATTCCGGTGTTTTCACCCACTGGGATTGTTGATTAAGGGTTGGATCTGCTCCGGCAAAAACTTCCTGCCAACGCACTCCGTCTATGCTGACCAATACAACTTTAGGTTCAGCCTTCAGGCTAAGTGGCAGTAAAAACACCAGTAACACAAGCCAGTTTAACTTCATCGTTTTACCCCAACAGCAGTGGATTGGGGCAGATCCTGCCAGTGGCACATGACAACAAAGCTTAAAACTGATGGCAATTCGGTGACATCAATAGTATTCAGGCTAAAAAAGCTTGCGTTGGCTCTGTTCTGCGCTGAAGATAGCCTTCTATAAAAATAGCCGTCTGGAAGTATACCCGTCGCCCTTGAAGCTGCAGCTTTGTTGACTACGCCATCTCGCCCCAGTCACATAGGTTAACTATGCTCCTGGGGTCTCACAGGCTTGTCGCCTCGCCGCAATTTCAAGTTGCTTGGGTATATATAACAGGCGGTAAAAATAAAAATACCAAGGTGCGTGTCTATGTCCGATTTTAGTTTTCAGCAGGCCTTTGAATGGTTAAGTTCTGCCATTGCCTCACTAGTGTTTTATGCCATTCCTATTAACGGTGCTGCTTTACCTGTCACAGTGCTTTGGCTGGTACTGGGCGCTATTGTCTTTACCTGTTATCTGGGGTTTATCAATATCCGTGGTTTTCGCCATGCGATACGGGTGGTGCGTGGCGATTACGCCGATAAAACCGACAAAGGCGATATCACTCAGTTTCAGGCCTTGTCTGCGGCTTTATCCGGCACAGTGGGCACAGGCAATATTGCTGGTGTGGCTGTAGCCATAGCTTTGGGTGGGCCTGGAGCGACCTTCTGGATGATAGTGGCTGGCTTTTTGGGCATGACCACTAAGTTTGTCGAATGCACGCTGGCGGTGAAATACCGGGTCTATAACGCCGATGGCAGCACTTCGGGTGGCCCTATGTACTACATCAAAGCGGCTTTGGATAAATACGGTTTGCCCCGGGTCGGTAGTTTTTTAGCCGCCTTTTTTGCTATTGCCTGTGTCTTTGGTTCGGCCGGTTTTGTCCACGTGAATCAGGGCTTTTCGCAAGTCAAACTGGTGACAGGTTTTGATAACGCCTGGGTGTTTGGCCTCATTTATTCATTTTTGGTTGGCCTGGTCATAGTGGGCGGCATTCAAAGTATTGCCCGTGTCACCAGTAAATTAGTGCCTTTGATGTGCGCAATTTATTTGTCGGCGGCATTTGTATTTTTGGCTATGCATTTTGACGCTATTCCGGCGGCCATTTGGACCATATTGAAAAGCGCTTTTGCGCCTGAAGCTGCTTATGGTGGCGTGATAGGTGTCATTATTCAGGGCTTTCGCCGCGCTGCTTATTCCAACGAAGCTGGTATTGGTTCCTCGCCTATAGCGCATTCAGCTGCCCGCACTAAAGATCCTGTGTCTGAAGGTTTTGTTGGTTTGTTGGAGCCTTTTATCGACACTGTCGTCATTTGTACTATTTCCGCCTTAGTGATAGTGGTCAGCGGCGTTTATCTGCAGCCTGGTCTGGATGGTGTGCAAATGACGTCCGCTGCTTTTGGTTCCGTCTTTGACTGGTTTCCGCTGGTGCTGATGGTCGCATTGCTGCTCTTTGGTTATTCCACTGTCGTCAGTTGGTCTTTTTATGGCCTGAAGTCCTGGACTTATTTATTTGGCCACAGCGATTTTACCCAGCGTAGTTTTAAAATACTGTTTTGTTGTGTGGTGGCTATTGGGGCTGTGCCTAATATGCTGGCGGTGTTTGATTTTATCGATTCGATGATCTTTTTAATGGCGGTACCGAATATTCTGGCGTTGTATTTGTTATTGCCGGAAGTAAAGCAGGATTTAAAGGCCTACCTTTTAAAGCGCAAGGGTTAAAACTTAAAGGCCAAAGAATACACTGCATACCCTAAATCATTGGAGTTGCAGTAAGGCGACAAGGGAGTGAGACCCCAGGAACATAGACCTCTATGTGACTGGGGCGAAGGAGCGCAGTCAACAAAACTGCAGCTTCAAGGATGACGGGTATTCCCCTAAATCATTGGAGTTGCAGTAAGGCGACAAGAGAGTGAGACCCCAGGAACATAGACCTCTATGTGACTGGGGCGAAGGAGCGCAGTCAACAAAACTGCAGCTTCAAGGATGACGGGTATTACTTAGCCAGGTAAGCGTAGGCGGTGATAAAAGCAGTTTCCTGAAAACCTTTTAAGCCTGTTTCTTTAAAGTCAACAGGCACAGGATGACGTGACAGTTGCTCTTTTATAAAAGCGCTGGTCAGAATTTCAGTTTTGACATCAGGTAATAACTGCAGTGCAGCTTCCATCTTAAAACCTACAGCTCCACCGGCAAACTTGCCTTTTTGTGGTCTTTCCCGAATCACAAAAGTATCGATTTTGTAGTCTTCAGCCAGTTTGGCAAAAACAAATTGGAATTTCTTCATTTGCTCACTGTCCTGATCTTTTAACAGCGGCAAACGCACAGTGCGGCAGTCCGGAATATCAAACAGGCCGTTATTGGCAGCCAACAAACATAAAATGGCTTCACTGCCTTTCATTTCAACACCACAAACGCGCATAGGAATTTCTCTCTAACTCAAGTTGAGCATATTATGACAGCTAAATACGGAAAAACTATAGCCAGGCTGATTGATGTTGCATGCAAGAAGATAAAGCAGGCTGTCAACTGTAGGGGCGTGGGTTTATCCCCGCCCGTGTGGCTGCAAGTCGGCGGGAAAGCCCCTAAGTAATTGCTGTCAGAGCGAGGCGACAAGGGATTGAGTCCCATGGAGCATAGTTCACTATGCGACTTGGGCGAAAGCGCGCAGTCGACGACGCTATGGCTGCAAGTCGGCGGGGAACCCCCTAAGTAATTGCTGTCAGAGCGAGGCGACAAGGGATTGAGTCCCATGGAGCATAGTTCACTATGCGACTTGGGCGAAAGCGCGCAGTCGACGACGCTATGGCTGCAAGTACGACGGGGCAAAGAAAAAAGCAGACAAACCTGACAGGGGAGGCGATTTGTCTGCTCACAGTGAGGTCAGATCTTCGTTGAATGCTTTGGCCGGGGAAGCCAGGCATCGCTACAACAAGACCTTATTACTGCTAAAAATCTTCGTTTTCAATATCCCACTGGCTTACCGAAATCTGTCGGTAAAAAGACCAGTGTTGTAACAACCAGTTCAGCCAATGGTGGTGAACATCGTGATCCTGCGGTATATGGAATGACATATCTGTCTCCTCCTAAATCCGGGCACTTACGCTAGTAAAGCGCCCAGTTTAGAGCCGTTAGATGACAATACCTAGTTGGTCACATTTAATGTTGACGCTGTGTACACAGGGCTGACGGCTTTCATTTTTTCATTTAAAAGCGCCAGGTTGTGTTGGTTAATTTCACTTTGCTCCAGCGTAGTGGCCTGTTGAAAATCAGCTAAAGCTGCAACAGGATCTTGCCCCATCAAACGGGCGACACCACGGTTAGTGTGAGCAAATGAGCGCATTTCGCGTTTGTAGCTGCTGTCGGAGCCTTCGGCGCGACGGGCGGCATAAATGGCTGAACTGCATGCTTGCTCTGCCTGTTTAAATTCCGCCATGTGGGTGTATGCCACACACAAGCTCATGTGCTTACTGAACGAGTCTGCTTGCTTGTCTGTTGCAGCTGTTGCTTCTGCAACGCCATCCTGATACAGACCTGCTTTAATTTTGCTCACGCCAGGGGTATCTTCAATCAATACCATCTTAAATCCGCTGGTGGCTGCGCTGGCGACAAAAGAACTTGAGGCCAACAGCATCACTGCTACTTTTTTGCCAAAGCTAAGGGATGTCGCTTTCATAATTTACTCTCCAGTACTCATCAGTAATTTCATTTCAAAGTGCAGGTTGTTCACTGCACTGTGCTTACTTTAGAAAGTTCCTGACGAACTGACAAAGGATATAAATCCACCTGATAGATGAGCAAAATTCATCTGTGGTGCGACAAAAAATGTAACCTGAAGTTGATAGGCAGTGTTTCGCGGCTGTCTTGCAGCAGAGATGTTGGGCCTGGGGTCAGCTCTTACCTACATCCCTGTAGGTAACAACAGATATAAAAAACGAGGCGGGGTTCAGAGTAACGGGTAGTTAAAATGCGCGCTGAAAGCTTTGCAAGATCCAATTCACCAGCAGTTGGATCTGTGGTTTGTTCGGGTCGGTTTCGTGTTGCACCAGATAATATTTATCCCGGCTTTCCAATTCTTCACTAAACAAACGTTTTAAGCTGCCGCTGGCAAACCAGGAGTGGCTGATAGGCCAAGGCACCAATGCTATGCCTAAACCTTGCTGCGCTGCACGAGCTACGCTGAACATGCTGTCGAGCTGGATCACTTGCTTAGGGGTAAAGACTTCCAATTCAAGTTGCTCAGCCCATTGATGCCAGGACCAGGGCCTGGCCTGATGCACCAGACAAGGCACTTTGGTTAAGGCATCAAAGCCTAATCCATCCAACTGCTGATACAAAGCAGGGTTGCAGGCTGGTACATAACTAATAGGAAACAGCTCGTGGGCTATTTTGTCTGTAGGTCTACTACTGGCTAATAAAATCTGCAGATCAGTGTGTTTGGCCGGATCCTGCCGCGATTTTATCGTTTCCACTTTCAGGTTGATATCCGGATGCTGTTCTGACCAGCCCACCAGCTTTGGTACAAATAACTCACTGGCAAAAAACTCAGGCATCGAAATACTGATTTCAGTTGGATTTTTTTGCAGGCTAAAAGTGCGTAAAGTTTGCTCCAGCTCTCTCATTAACGGCAGCAAGGCCTGATAAAAAGCTTTTCCCTGCGGAGTCAGTTCTACAGAGCGGGTTTGGCGCAGAAATAAATCCAGTCCAAGCTCTGATTCCAGTTGTTTAATTTGATGACTAACAGCTGAAGGGGTCAGATACAACTGACGGGCGGTTTCTTTAAAACTTAAGCAGTCGGCGGCGACACAAAAACAGCGTAGGCCGCGCATCGAACTATGTATGGCCATAGGAATTCACAATTGTTACCAAAGACACAGAACTCAAGCAAAAATGGAACCACAAGTTCATGGCATTGATTATAAAAGGTTTTTTAATTGTTCAATATGCAAATTGAACCGAGGACGGTCAGCTTTGCACTAATGTGGTGCGTTGTTGCCAGTCAAAACACTAGTGCTGAGTATAGCGTCTGTTTTATTAATTAAAATGACAACTTGCTTTGATTCGTTCCAGTTCGCAGCCAATCAAAAATTGCCATGCCTCCAGATGCCGTTTTGCGTTGTCTATGGTGTCTCCCCAGACATATAAGCCATGTCCACGAATTAAAAAAGCATGAGCAAGAGTACCCCGCTCAAAGCGTTGGTGCAATTCCTGCAGAGTTAATTCTGTCGCTTGTGGGTCTAAAATAGCCAAAGGGCAGCAGCTGCGTTGCGGCTCTGAGACTGCTACTACATTTTGCAACTCATAACCTACAAACAGATGTTGGTCAGCTTTGATTAAACGCGAAAAAACCGTAGCTTGCAGGCCGTGAGTTTGCAGTATCACCTTATGTTGCGGGCTTTGCTGATACAAAAACTGATGGATAGCTATTGCCGTATCTGACTGATTTTGGCGGGTCCAGTCGTACGAAAACAAATCGGCAGGGCTTAGTTCGTTTTTATCTTTATCTGGTGCTGTGAAAAGCGCGCTATGCTCAGAGGTGCGAACAGAAAAAAGTCCGCTGCCTGCAGGTAGCCACTGACGTTGAGCTATCCAGCGACCTAAGGTACAGAGCTGGATTGCATAAGGGTTTAACTGATTCGTTTGAATAGATTGGTTCATCTTGATGTTTAGACGTCTACACATGAAACTGTCTGGATGATAGCATTCGTTCCATTATCAGGCCAGTCAGTTTTCTATTGTTTTTGTGCGGCAGTGAGATTCTATTATGAAGTTACAAAGTAAATTACCCTCCTTAGGCACAACCATATTCAGCCAGATGTCACAGCTTGCGGCAGAACACCAGGCTATTAATTTATCTCAGGGTTTTCCTGATTTCCCATCCAATCCGCGTTTGATTGAATTGCTGGCCGAATCAGCCCGTGAGGGGTTGAATCAGTATGCACCTATGCCTGGAGTGCTGGTGCTGAGGCAACAAATAGCAGCTTTAGTGCAACGCTGTTATCAGCGAGCAGTCTGTGCCGATCAGCAAATCACAGTCACCAGCGGTGCCACAGAGGCTTTGTTTGTTGCTATTCAGGCATTAGTCCGCTCCGGCGACGAAGTCATAGTTTTTGATCCTGCTTATGACAGCTACCAGCCAGCAGTCGAACTGGCTGGCGGCTTTACTGTGCATGTGCCTTTGTTGCCGCCTTTGTATCAGGTGGATTGGGCTCAACTGGAAAAACAAATCAGTAAAAAAACACGGCTGATTATTGTCAACAGCCCACATAATCCAACTGGAGCTGTGTTTAGCCATCAGGACTGGTTATCGCTGCAGGCGCTGGTGTTAAAGCACCGTTTGTATTGCATCAGCGATGAAGTGTATGAGCATTTAGTCTTTGATGGAACGCCGCAATTAAGTGCCAACCAATACCCCGAATTGGCTGAACGTACAATGGTGGTGTCGTCTTTTGGCAAAACTTTTCATGTCACAGGCTGGAAGCTGGGTTATGCCGTGGCGCCAGCTGAGTTGACGACGGAATTTCGAAAAATTCACCAGTATGTCACCTTTTCAAGTTTCACACCGGCGCAGCATGCGATAGCTCAGCTGTTGATTGAGCAGCCAGATGAGGTATATGAGTTGGCGAGCTTTTATCAGCAGAAGCGCGATCAATTTAGAGAAGGTTTGGCCCATTCAGCCTGGTCTTTATTGCCTTGCCGTGGCAGTTATTTTCAGCTGGCCGACTACAGTGCTTTCAGTGATTTGGATGATGTGGCTTTTTGTCAGTGGTTAACCCGGGAGCACAAAGTGGCTGCGATTCCGTTATCGGTGTTTTACCGTCAGCCGCCCAGTCAGCGTATAATCCGCTTTTGTTTTGCCAAAGAGCCTCAGACTTTAACTTTGGCGACGGAGATTTTATGTCAGTTATCCGTGTTGCGTTAATTCAGTCCGAACTGGTCTGGCAGAACAGTGCAGCCAACCTCCAGAATTTTGAACAGCAAATCCAAAAGCATAAAGATGTGCAGCTTTTTGTATTGCCTGAGATGTTTAATTCAGGTTTTAGCATGGATTCAACGCGTATTGCTGAAACTATGGAAGGCCTTACAGTACAATGGATGCAGCAGCAGGCTAAGCGTGCAGATGCTGCCATATGTGGTTCAGTAGCTATTTCAGTCGAAGGTCAGATTTTTAACAGATTATTGTTTGTGACGCCCTGTGGTTTGGTGCAGTTTTACGACAAACGCCATCTGTTTCGGATGGGGGGTGAACAGCAGCATTATCAGCCGGGTTCAGAGCGGGTGATTGTCTCTTACCTCGGATTCAGGTTTTGTTTGCAGGTTTGCTACGACTTACGTTTTCCGGTATTCGCCCGCAATCAGCAAGATTACGACGTACTAATTTATGTGGCGAACTGGCCAGAACCACGGCGCCAGGTGTGGCGCACGTTATTACAGGCTCGCGCTATGGAAAATCAGGCCTATGTAGTGGGTTGCAACCGTATCGGTTTGGATGGCAACGGCCTGAATTACAGTGGTGACAGTATGGTGGTGGATTATTCAGGACAGATTCTGGCGGAACTGGCCTTCAGCCAAAATGGAGTGGTGACAGCAGAGCTGAATCTGACTGCTTTACAACAATTTAAACAAAAGTTTCCGGCTTATCTGGATGCGGATGCTTTTTCATTGACGTCTTTACTTTAGGAGAATCCATGTATCAGCGGCAAGTGACGATACTGGTGTATTTAAGTTTTATGTTATTGGGTTTACTCAGTATTTTGTGGGGTATTTTGTTGCCCGACATCATGGAGCAGTTGCAGATGTCGCCCGCTGCCAGTGGTTTGTTTTTTGCCTGTATGTCACTGGGCTCCATTACCGGCGCTTTTTTAGGCGGTAAATATGTACAGAAGTTTGAATTTGTGCCGCTTTTTGCCGTGCTGCAACTGATACTAGTGGTGCTGATTGTTGGAGCATCGCTGGTACAGTTTTGGCCTGTATTGCTGTTTTTTGTGTTTACTCTGGGGTTAACCTGCTCAGGATTATTTACCATAGGTCATACCTTGATCGCCCGGCTTTATGTCGAAAAACGAGCCCGAATGATGGGTTTTATGGATTTTATGTTTAGCTTGGGTACTTTAGCTGCACCTTTGTATGTGGTGGTGTTGTATTGGGGCGTTGAAGACTGGCGCTGGCCACTACGGTTATTGGCGGTAATGCTGGCAGGTACAGCGGCTTATGCATGGTATTTAGGTCGCACTCATCAAAGCCCTGCTCATATGACACATGCGAAGGGCAGCTTGTCCTACCGTCAGGTGATGAAAAAACCAGTATTTTTTGCTTTGGCCTTAATGATGTTTGGGTACGGTGCAGTTGAGTGGGGTCATGGCAACTGGTTTGTCACCTATGCCAGCCAAGGCTTAGCTTTAAGCACCGAACAGTCCCGCTTAATTTTTGCCTTTTTTACCGGTGGTATGGTGCTGAGCCGGTTAAGTTTTTCGCTGTTTTTACGTTGGTTTACCAGCGCTCAGTTACTGATGATTCTGGTGCTTTGTGCCTTTTGTGGCGCTGTGTTAGTGAAAATCACTGCAGTGCCGGCTTTATTGCAACTGGGTAACTTTGCTTTAGGTTTAGGTTTAGGGGCTATTTTCCCGCTGATGCTAACGGCTGCTATGGATCTGGATAGTGATAATGGCCCAGTCTTATCTGGCCTAGCCAATATTGGTGGCTCTATTGGCTATCAGGCTGCGGCTTTAGGCACAGGCTTAGCTGCACAACAAGTAGGTATAGCCACAGCTTACTGGCTGATCCCTATACTGGCGGTCTGGCTGTTAGGCACCGTCAGTTATTTCAGCTATTTGTTGCATAAAAAACACTCAAAACCAGTGCGAATTTAACTTTTTTGCTGCATTTGTTTGTTTTTTGATCGGCTTGCTCTTGATTCTGAACGGCTTTAGGCGCATAACCTAAGGCCGTATGACCTGCAAAAATTTAAACTATGACTACAAGTATTCAATGGGCCGAATTAGCCCGCGCTGCGAAGGCAGCATCTGAACAGGCCTATGCGCCTTACAGTAAATTCCCGGTAGGTGTCGCAGTTCAGGCCAGCAGTGGCAAAATCTACTCTGGCTGTAATGTGGAAAATGCTTCTTATGGCGGTACTATTTGTGCTGAGCGCAATGCGATAGCTGCTGCCGTGGTGGCGGGTGAACGTCAGTTTGTTGGCCTTATGGTGTACACCCCGCAAGATCAGCTCACCCCCCCTTGTGGTATTTGTCGGCAAGTCATAGCGGAATTTTTCACGCCAGACAGCCCGGTGCGTAGCTGCAATCATTTAGAGCAACAACAGGAATGGACACTGGAACAATTATTACCCAGCGCTTTTACGCCGTTGTTTCTGGCCAATAGCAAAAAATTCTGAGTCTGGAGTACATAATGTTATTACCTCAGGAAATTATTAAACAAAAACGTAATGGCGGTGTTTTAACAGAAGCTGCTATCGCACAATTTGTCCGTGGTTTAACGGATCAAAGTTTTAGTGAAGGCCAAACGGCAGCCCTTGCTATGGCTATCTATCTGAATGGCATGAGTACAGCAGAAACTGTAGCGTTAACCCGCGCTATGCAGCATTCAGGTGCTGTGATGGATTGGACATCCATGCTGGATGGTCCTGTGGTGGATAAACACAGTACCGGTGGAGTAGGGGATAAAGTCAGTTTAATGCTGGCCCCTATGATTGCGGCCTGTGGTGCTTATGTGCCGATGATTGCTGGCCGTGGTTTAGGCCATACCGGTGGCACTATCGACAAACTGGAAGCCATTCCAGGTTATCAGTGTCAGCAACCTCTGGATAAAATTCAACAACTGGTGAAGCAACAAGGTTGCGTTATCGTGTCGCAAAGTGGTGAGCTAGCGCCTGCTGACCGTCGCTTGTATTTAATCCGTGATGTCACTGCCACTGTCGAGTCTATTCCGCTGATTACCGCTTCTATTTTGTCGAAAAAGCTGGCCGCCGGTCTGCAGGCTTTGACGATGGACGTGAAAATTGGCTCAGGCGCCATTATGAAAAATGTCGCCGATGCTTCTGCTTTAGCGAAAAGTATTGTCAATACGGCCAAAGGGGCTGGTGTACCTACTCAGGCTTTGTTAACAGATATGAACCAGACTTTGGGCGCTACCGCAGGTAACGCGCTGGAAATACTGGAAACTCTGGATTATCTGACAGGAAAATACCGCGAGCCCCGTTTGCATCAGGTCACCTTAGAATTAGGTGCCAGCATGTTGCAGTTAGGTGGCTTGTTTAACGATAAAGCCAGCGCTATTGCAGCTTTGGAGCAAAGTTTGACTTCAGGTAAAGCTGCTGAAATTTTCAGTAAAATGGTGGCGGCTCAAGGTGGGCCAGCAGATTTACTGGAAAAACCAGAGCTGTATCTGGCTAAAGCCAAAGTGGTGCTGGATATCAAAGCCCCTGTGGCTGGTTATCTGAATAAAGCCGACACCACTGCTGTTGGTATGGCGGTAGTGCGTTTGGGCGGTGGTCGTGCTCACCCAGATCAGGTGATTAATATGGCGGTGGGGTTCAGCGATGTGAAGGCATTGGGCGAAAAAGTGGCTGCAGGTGATCTATTAGCCCGGGTTCATGCTGATACAACGGAAGCTGCAGAGCACGCCAAAAATGAGTATCTGGCCGCTTTAACTATTGAAGCAACAGCAGTGACAATCGATCCAATTATCCACTTAGTGATTGATTAATAATCAAAAGATCTGATGACCTGAAAGATTCTGTTTAGGTCATCAGCTTGCGACGAACGATCTTGTTGCTATGAAAGGCATTTGCTACTGTACTGGCTTCTTTGCATGGAGGCTGGATGAAGAAGTTAAGTAGTTGTATCTTAATGCTGTTATGGACTTTCACTGTGTCTGCTCAACCTGTGATGCAGTGGTATACCAGCCATTGGCCACCCTATCGTATCAGTGAAGGGATTTATGCTGGCCAGGGCTCCTTTGACTTAATGCTTAAGCTGCTTATTGACGCATTACCGCAGTATCACCATCAGATCCATCAAATTCATTTGGCCCGTATCGTCAAAGTCTCTGCGACCACCAGCGAAAACCACTGCACCTTTGGTTTGCGTTATACGCAAGATCGGGATAAGCGTACTTATTTTTCTCAGCCAGCAGGTTTATTACCTAATCTTGCTGTCAATAGCCTGCAGCAAGATAGCAAACTGAAAACCTTCGACCCTCAGCAGGCCGTGCAAATGAGCACACTGGTGAAAAGCCCGGAGTTACTAGGCCTGATTGAAAATGACAGAGCTTATCCTGCCGTAATTGCTGCACAAATTGATAAAGCAGGCAGTAATCTGGGCAGTAGCTCGATGACCACCATGAACCCCGCACAGCTATTGGCCGCTAAGCGGGTAGATTATGTGGTGGACTATCCAAACCGCTTACGTTATTTCAGCATAGAAGCAGGTCAGGATATCAAGCTGGAGTTCAGACCTATTGCCGATATTCCAGGTTTTTCTTATACCTATGTCAGTTGCTCTAAAACAGAAACAGGAAAACGTTGGATTAAGGATGTTGATGAGGCCTTGAATACTTTAAAGCAACAACCTGAGTATAAAAATGCGATGTATCGCTGGTTTTCCGAGCAGGAACGGCAGTTACTGGAGCCGCACTATGCCGGATTTCAGCAAACCCGGCTTTTTGTACCAGAGCAGGCTGAAACCCGGTTTAGTGACCTCTAGTCTGGCGTTAATGCAACTTTAACCGAGGTCTGATGATTTTGTTGATTTTACCTATCACCGAAATCACTAGTGTGCGGAACCAACCATGTAACGCCACCTGGTGCATGCGATACAGCGATATATAAGCCAGGCGGGCGATACGGCCTTCAATCATCATAGCGCCACCAACCAGATTGCCCATCAGATTACCGACAGTGCCAAAACGGCTCAACGAAATCAGTGAGCCATGATCTTTATACTGATAAGCCGACTGAGCCTTACCTGCTAAGGCCGCTGTCAGATTTTTCGCAACATGGCTGGCCATTTGATGTGCTGATTGAGCCCGTGGTGGCACCCATTTGTTATCTGGCAGTGGACAACCTGCACAATCACCAATCACATAAATTTGGCTGTCGACACTGCTTTGCAATGTAGGCAATACCATCAACTGGTTAATACGGTTGGTTTCTAAACCATCTAAGTCTTTTAAGAAATCTGGTGCTTTAATACCTGCAGCCCACACCATCAGTTCTGCCTGTAAATGTTCATCACCCAGTTGCAGGCCATGTTCATCCGCTGCTGTGACTTTGGTACTGACCCGAACATCTACACCCAGTTTGAGCAATTCTTTGTGCGCTGCCGCAGCAATACGTTCCGGCAGGGCTGGTAGAATACGAGGACCGGCTTCAATGACGGAAATTTTTAAGCGATCGCGTTTCATATCGTTAAAGCCGTACGAGTTTAGCTCAGCTGCAGCATGGTGTAATTCAGCGGCCAGTTCAACCCCAGTCGCACCTGCACCTACTATGGCGATATTCAGGTTTTCTTTCGGATGCAAAGGCGAGTTCAGCTTTAAATAGGCTTCCAGCAAACGACGGTGGAAGCGGTTAGCCTGCGACGGGCTATCGAGGAAAATACAATGCTCTTGCACACCTGGGGTATTAAAGTGATTCGACACACTGCCAATGGCCAGCACCAGATAATCATAATGAATACGACGTTCTTCCAGCACAACCTCGCCACTTTCGTCCAGTACAGGAGCTAAAGTGACCTGTCGTTCCGCCCTGTTCAGACCGGTAAAAGTACCCAACTGAAAGTCAAAGCCGTGGGCTCTGGCATGAGCACGATAGGTCACCTGATCAATATCGACATCCAATGTGCCTGTCGCCACTTCATGCAATAAAGGTTTCCAGATATGAGTAGGGTTTCTGTCTATCAGGGTAATTGCCGCTTTTCCTTTACGGCCAAATTTATTACCAAGGCGGGTCGCCAGTTCCAGTCCACCAGCTCCACCACCAATAACTACGATCTGCGGGGTTGTCATCTGTGTTTTCTCACATAAAAAAAACCGGCTACTAGGCCGGTTTTGGGGGGTTAACTATTTTTTTGCCGTTTCATGGCTTCGAAAAACTCGTCGTTGGTTTTGGTCATAGACAGTTTATCGATCAGGAATTCCATGCAGTCAGTTTCATCCATTGGGTTAAGGATTTTGCGCAGGATCCACATTTTTTGTAATTCTTCAGAGGACGCCAGCAGTTCTTCACGACGGGTGCCTGAACGATTGAAATCAATAGCTGGGAACACTCGACGCTCTGCAATTTTACGCGACAGGTGCAATTCCATATTACCTGTACCTTTAAATTCTTCGTAAATCACTTCGTCCATCTTCGAACCAGTATCAACCAAAGCTGTGGCGATAATGGTTAAGCTGCCACCTTCTTCCACGTTACGGGCTGCACCAAAAAAGCGTTTTGGTTTGTGTAAAGCGTTGGCGTCCACACCACCAGTTAATACTTTGCCTGAGCTTGGGATCACTGTGTTGTAGGCGCGGGCTAAACGGGTGATGGAGTCGAGCAAAATAATAACGTCTTTTTTGTGTTCGACTAAACGTTTGGCTTTTTCGATCACCATTTCAGCAACTTGCACATGACGGCTGGCTGGTTCGTCGAAGGTTGAAGCTACTACTTCGCCTTTCACTAATCGCTGCATCTCTGTCACTTCTTCAGGACGTTCGTCGATCAGCAACACCATCAGCACACATTCTGGGTAGTTTGCTGCGATAGATTGGGCGATATTTTGCAGCAAAATAGTTTTACCGGCTTTAGGCGGCGCCACAATCAAACCACGCTGACCACGACCTATTGGAGAAGCTAAATCTAATACGCGCGCTGTGATGTCTTCTTTACTGCCGTTGCCACGTTCCATCCGTAAACGAGAATTGGCATGCAAAGGGGTTAAGTTTTCAAACAGAATTTTGTTACGGGCTTGTTCTGGGCGACCGAAGTTCACTTCGTTCACTTTCAGCAAAGCAAAATAACGCTCACCTTCTTTTGGCGGGCGAATTAAGCCAGAAATGGTGTCACCAGTACGCAAGTTAAAGCGTCTGATTTGACTTGGAGAGACGTAAATATCGTCCGGGCCAGCCAAATAAGAGCTGTCAGAGGAACGTAGGAAACCGAAGCCGTCGGTCAAAATTTCAACAACTCCGTCACCAAAAATCTCTTCGCCGTTTTTGGCGTGGGATTTTAAGATGGCGAAAATAATGTCTTGCTTACGTAAGCGGGCCATGTTTTCCAGGCCCATAGACTCGGCTAAATCAACCAGCTCGTTAATCGGCTTCAGTTTTAGTTCGGTTAAATGCATATGATGGGTTCTTGTTGGTCAAACAGAATTAAATTGCTTGCCGCTGATTAAAAGGAAGTAGGCTTAGGTTTAGTCAACGGAAAAGCGTGGTTACAGGGATTTTTTGCTGCGTTACACATTAGCAGGATAATTTTCAGTCGTCCAGCCGTAAAAAACAAAAAGGCGTATAAAAAATACGCCTTTTTTCTGATGGACTTAGATATTGCTGTCCAAAAACTCTTTTAACTGAGTTTTAGACAAAGCACCTACCTTGGTCGCTGCAACCTGACCGTTTTTGAATAACAGTAAAGTTGGGATACCACGGATACCAAATTTTGGTGGAGTGCCTGGGTTGTGGTCAATATTGACTTTAGCCACTGTCACTTTACCTGCGTATTCTTGTGCTACTTCGTTGAGGATAGGTGCAATCATTTTGCACGGACCACACCACTCAGCCCAAAAATCGACCAGGACAGGGGCAGCAGCTTTTAACACGTCGGCTTCGAAGCTGTCGTCTGACACCTGCAGAATATGTTCACTCATTTCATTCTCCAATTGCTTTGGGCATAACTATAAAAAAGTATTGTCAATTTTATCCGGACTGTTTCTTATTGCAAGCGTAACGGTTATGCTTAGCGCGTATGAATAAAACACACTTAACTCAGCATAAATTTGCCGATTTCGCATTGGCACCACAGGTTCTTGCCGCATTGGCCGCGCAAGGTTATGACCATTGTACCCCAATACAGGCTCAATGTTTGCCTCTTGCGTTAGCTGGCAAAGATATTGCGGGCCAGGCACAAACAGGTACTGGTAAAACTCTTGCCTTTCTGACGGCAACTTTCCATCATTTGTTAACCCACGAGCCTAAGGCTAAAGGCCAACCTCGTGCCATCATTATGGCTCCTACGCGCGAACTGGCTGTTCAGATCCATCATGACGCTCAGGCTCTGGCCAAAACATCTGGCTTAAAGCTTGCTCTGATTTATGGGGGCGAAGGTTACGATTCTCAACGTCAATTACTGGAACAAGGTGCAGATATTTTAATCGGCACTACAGGTCGTTTGATTGATTACTTAAAACAAGGCCTGTACGACCTGTCACAAATTCAGGTGGTGGTGCTGGATGAAGCCGATCGCATGTTCGATTTGGGCTTTATTAAAGACATCCGTTTTATGTTCCGTCGTATGCCACCAGTGACTGAACGTTTGAGCTTATTGTTCTCCGCTACTTTGTCTTACAAGGTGCAGGAATTGGCCTTTGAGCAGATGAACCAGCCTGTGCATATTCATGTGGCACCTGAACAAATGACAGGGTCACGTATTACTGAAGAATTATTCTATCCGTCAGACGAACACAAAATGAAGTTGTTGCTGACGCTGATGGAAGAAGAGTGGCCGGATAAAGCCATTGTTTTTGCCAATACCAAACATTGCTGTGAAGATATTCACGCTTGGTTGGAAGCCGATGGCCACCGTGTTGGTTTACTGACAGGGGATGTGATCCAGAAAAAACGTTTACGTATTCTGGAGGATTTCACCAGCGGTAAACTGGATATTCTGGTTGCAACTGACGTTGCCGCCCGAGGTTTACATATTCCTATGGTCAGCCATGTCTTTAACTATGACCTACCAGACGATTGTGAAGACTATGTGCACCGTATTGGCCGTACTGGCCGCGCCGGTGAGAGTGGTAAAGCCATCAGTTTTGCCTGTGAACGTTATGCACTGAATCTGACGGCTATTGAAGACTATATCCGTCATGCAATACCTGTCACTCAATACGATACTTCTGCGTTACTGGAAGACTTAACCGTGCCAAAACCACGGGTCAGACGTCGTCCGGGTCAGGCACGCAGCGGCGGACGACCTAATCAGAATGGGCCAAGAAACCCACGTAACCGCCCGCGCTAAGTCTATGGACGGCGCAGGTAAACCGACACAGCATAATGATATTTATGCTGTGATCGATCTCGGCTCCAATAGCTTTCATATGTTGATGGTGAAAGTGGTTGGTGGCAGCGTCCAGGTGATAGGCCGGGTCAAACGTAAAGTGCGTTTGGCCGCAGGTTTAAACGACAGCTTAGTCTTAAGCAAACAAGCCATGACCCGGGGTTGGGAATGCCTGGCTTTGTTTGCTGAACGTCTGCAGGATATTCCTTCTGCCAATATCCGTATTGTTGGTACAGCGACACTTCGATTAGCCCGTAACGTCAAAACCTTTCTGGTTGAAGCTGAAGCTATTTTAGGCCAGCCTATCCAGGTGATTTCCGGCGAAGAAGAAGCCCGTATTATTTATCTGGGCGTAGCTCATACCTCCAATTGTGATTCGAACCGTCTGGTGATCGACATAGGCGGTGCTTCCACTGAAATAGTGGTGGGGCAGGGTTTTCAGCCGATTTTATTGTCTAGTCTGAATATGGGCTGCGTGACTTTCCTCGAGCGTTATTTTGAAAATAACGAATTAAGCGAAGCTAATTTTAATGCCGCTATAGCTGCCGCGGAACATGAGATTCTGAAAATCAGCGAGCAGTATCTGCAGCAAGGCTGGCAGAATGCTGTGGGCGCGTCCGGCACAGTGCAGGCGATGCAGGAAATCTTAGTAGGTCAGGGTAAAGATGAAGTGATCACTTTGCCGCGACTGGAAGCCATCATGCAACAGGCTTTGGCCTGTGGTCATATGGACCAGCTGAATTTGCCCGGCTTAGCCCAAGAGCGTAAACAGGTATTCCCTTCAGGTTTAGCTATCCTCATTGCCTTATTCCGGGTGCTTAACATCAGCGGCATGACCTTATCAGGTGGGGCTTTGCGCGAAGGCGTGTTGTACAGCATGTTGCCGCAGCTGCAACATCAGGATGTGCGGGCCCGCACTATGCAAAGCATGATGGTGCGTTATTACATTGACCAGCAACATGCTGAGCGGGTGGCAGATATGGCCGCTACTTTGGCTGACCAGTTGCATCAGCAATGGAATTTAGCCAGTTTTGAAGGTCTGGCTATGTTGCGCTCTGGTGCTTTACTGCATGAGCTGGGTTTGTTGATTGAATACAAAAACCATCATCATCATGGCGCCTATATTATCAGCCATGCCGAACTGCCTGGATTTACCCGGGCCCAACAGCAGTTGCTGATGGCTTTGGTCTATAACCACAGAGCCGATATCCACAAAGAAATTCTGTCCAGACAAACCATGACCTCAGTGCTGCTCGCTGTGCGGCTAACCCGTTTATTGCGATTATCTGTGATTTTGTCGATGCGTCGCCGGCATGAAGTTTTGCCTGAAGTGCAGATCACAGCGCAAGCTGAAGCTCTGACTTTAACTTTGCCGGAAGGTTGGCTCGATCATCACCCTTTGATGCGCGCTGAGCTGGAACAGGAAGTGATGTATCAGCATCAGGCAGGCTGGCAACTGGCTGTAGAATAAAAGCCAGAGCTTTTGCTCTGGCTATTGTTTTATCGCTGTAACCAAATAGCTGCTTTTTTCGCAAAATACGTCAGAATGCCGTCAGCGCCAGCACGTTTAAAAGCCAACAAAGATTCCATCACTATGGCTTCTTCGGCTAGCCAGCCATTTTGAATAGCAGCCATATGCATCGCATATTCGCCGCTGACCTGGTAGGCAAAAGTGGGTACTCCAAATTCGTCTTTGACACGGCGTACTATATCCAGATATGGCATACCTGGTTTTACCATCACCATATCAGCACCTTCTTCCAGATCCAAAGCCACTTCACGCAATGCTTCGTCGCTATTGGCCGGGTCCATCTGATAGGACTTTTTATTCCCGCCTTTTAAGTTACCGGCAGAGCCGACAGCGTCACGGAATGGACCATAATAAGCCGAAGCGTATTTGGCTGAGTAAGCCATAATTTTGGTATTTACAAAACCTTCAGCTTCCAACGCAGAGCGGATAGCGCCAATGCGGCCGTCCATCATGTCTGAAGGGGCTACTATGTCAGCGCCGGCTTCTGCATGAGACAAGGCCTGCTTCACCAGAATGTCGGTGGTGATATCATTCAGCACATAACCTTCGTCATCAATAATGCCGTCCTGACCGTGAGTAGTGAAAGGGTCAAGCGCGACATCGGTGATCACCCCCAGTTCTGGCACATGCTGTTTCAATAGGCGCACTGCACGTTGTGCCAGTGCATCCGGGTTATAAGCTTCTTCGGCCAGCAATGATTTCTTTTCGGCAGCAGTGACAGGAAATATGGCAATAGCAGGAATACCTAAAGCAGCCAATTCTTTTGCTTCTTCGAGTAATAAATCCAAAGACAAACGCTCAATACCTGGCATCGACGGAATAGCCTGACGCTGATTTTCACCTTCAACGATAAACATAGGATAAATTAAATCGTCTACTGTCAGACGGTTTTCAGCCATTAAGCGGCGGCTGAAATCCGACTGGCGCATGCGGCGCAAGCGGCTGGCAGGGAAATATTCGTTAAACTGACTCATCGGGAGTCTCCTGTTCTGTGATCACTGAGTGAGACAAGGCTGAACATACCACCTTATTTCGACCTTCATTTTTGGCCAGATACAGAGCTGTGTCTGCGGCCTGAATATAATCTGCACTGACGCTGCTGATTTCAGCTACTGCGGAGTAACAGCCGATGCTGATGCTAACGGACAATTCCAGCTCTTCATATTGAATACGCTGGTTCTCCAGACAGAGCCTTAGTTGTTCTGCCAATAGCATGGCGCCGTTTTTATCAGTGTTTGGTAAAATAATTGCAAACTCTTCACCACCATAACGGCACAAATGATCGGTGCTGCGTTTGAGTTCCTGTTGCAAGCAACTGGCAACCTCTTTAATGACTAAATCACCCACCAGATGACCGTGCGTGTCATTGATGGTTTTAAAGTGATCGATATCAATCATTAACAGACTCAAAGTGCTACGCTCGCGGCGGCTACGTTTAATTTCTGCATTTAGCTTTTGATCAAAAAAGGCTCTGTTGCGCAATGTTGTTAAAGCATCGCGGGTGCTTTGCTGTTCCAGCTGTTTATTTTTATCAGCCAATTCGGTCAGAGTGATTTGGAGTTCCAGGGTACGTTGCTGAATGCTTTCTTCCAGCTGATCGGCAACGTTCAATTGCCATTGTTTTTGTTGTAAATGGAACAGCAGCCAGGCCAACAGGCCGCTAAAGACGGCGCCGGCGGCAACTCCTGCAAGAAACACAGGCCAATGCAGCAGCAACGCATTAATCAACATGGATTAGGTCCTGTGGCAAGTTAAACACTCTGCAGCTGTTCTGCCAGCTAATTTTCCTGATGTGTTCTGCCGACTCCCCAGTGACTTGTGCTATGTAGCGAGCTATTTCTGGCAGATACATAGGTTCGTTGCGTCTGTTTTTTGGTTTTTGTTGTAAAGTTCGCGGTAACAGGTAAGGGGCATCGGTTTCTATGAGTAATCTATCCAGTGGCAAATAGCCTAATGCCTGAACCAACTGATCATGGCGTCTTTCATCACACAGCCAGCCAGTAATACCTATATATAATCCAAGATCCAGATAAGCCTGCATTTGTAACTTATCGCCTGTAAAACAGTGTGCTATACCATGCTGTATTTGATGATCTTTTAATAGAGCCAATTGAGTCGGAAAAGCATCCCGTTCGTGTAAATAAACTGCTTTGTCTATGCTTTTAGCAAGATCCAGTTGCTGTTCGAACACCTTGATCTGTGTCTGACGTGGTGAAAAATCCCGGTTAAAATCGAGTCCGCATTCCCCTACTGCAACTACACAGTCATGCAGAAACAAGCTTTTAAGTTGCTGCATATCGTCTGCTGTAACTGAGGCTGCATAATGTGGATGAACTCCAGCCGTACAAAAGAAGTTGGTTTGCCGGCTGCATTCAAGCTGATTCTGTCGGCTTTCAGCTATGTCACTGCTGATCAGTAACATGCCTTCAACACCCGCAGCTTTGGCCCGATCAATCACATCTTGCCGGTCCAGATCAAACTGGGTACTGAACAGGTTAACTCCGACATCAAACACCACAATTATTCCTGTAGCCTGGTTACCTTGGTTTGGCGCTCTGAGCCCTTTTTGCTTAAAAGAAATGAGTTAAAGGTACCTCTGCTGATTTCTATTTCTTCTCCTTTACTCAGCACGAAGCCGTCACTGCTTACTTGACGCCATTTTTGACCATTGTCCAGGGTTATAGTCCAAAATCCTCGTTTTGACTGGACAATGCTCACTACAGTTGAGCTGATGCTGGATGCTGCTTTTTCAATAACTTTATGTTCAATACCAAAGTTGTCAGGTGCTGCAGTTACTGTCGCCGGACTGTTTTCCGTCGGGAGTTGTCTTGGCTCTGCCACTACAGCGCCAACCGCTGGTGTGTAGCCGCTAGTACCAATCTTGTCATAGCAGATTAAGCGTTGCAGATCATTCTGTACGGCACGACATTGTGCCAGCTGATCCGATAATTCTGCAGCATTGGCGAATGAAACCCAAAGGCCTGCGACCACAATTAAAAATTTACTTTTCATGCACATTTTCCTTAAAGGGGATCTGTTTGTTCTGACTCAGTTGGAACATAAAAACGGCTAAGCCATACACCTAATTCATATAACAAGCACATTGGGACTGCTAACAAAACCTGAGATAACACGTCAGGTGGAGTTAAAAGCATTCCTATAACAAAAGCAAAGACAACAAAATAAGGTCGCTTTTCACTTAATTGCTGACGAGTGACCGCACCTGTCCATACCAATAACAATACAGCGACTGGAATTTCAAAAGATAAACCAAAAGCAAAAAAAAGTTTTAAAACAAAATCCAGATAACTGCTGATATCTGTGGCTATGGTCACTCCTTCAGGGGCCACACTAGTGAAGAAACCAAAGACGATAGGAAAAACTATGTAGTACGCAAAGGCAATACCACAATAAAACAGTACTGTGCTGGAGATAATCAGCGGCGCGACCAGATGCTTTTCTTTTTTATATAAAGCTGGGGCTACAAATAACCAGATCTGCCACAGCATATAAGGTACGGTCAGGCATAGTGCGACAATAAAGGTCAGTTTAAAAGGGGCAAAAAACGGAGCCGCCACGTCTGTCGCTATCATGGACGCGCCAGCAGGCAATACCGCCATTAAAGGCGATGCCATTAAATGGTAAATATCGGCGGCAAAATAAGCCAGACAGATAAACACCAAAAGCACCGCCATCACTGTATTTAACAGCCGACGGCGCAGCTCGATCAGGTGCCCTAGCAGGCTGTTAGGATTTGTGGTTTTTGTCATCTGCTACTACTGGATCAGGTGATACGGACAAAGAGGGAGCTGCAGGTTCTGCAGGCAGTGTTTGTGGTTCAGCTGGTTTGGTGTTAGCCGGATAAGGATTCGTTACATCTGCTGCGGCCTGACGCAATTCTGCCATCGCCTGCATTTCTTCTGTGGTCAGGTTTAACAAGCCTTTTTCCTCGGCTTGTTTTAACTTATCGTGCAGCTCCTGTACGCGCAGCTCGTCGTTTAATTCAGCCTGCATTTGTTGGCCAAATTGTTTTACGCTGCGGACAAAACCGCTGACACTGCGTATAGCGCCGGGTAATCGCTCCGGGCCTAATACCAACAGAGCAACTACGGCTATGACAACTAATTCCCAAAAGCTCATTTAGCGTTGTTCAGGCGTTTTTGGTTGATCAGCACTGACTGGAGCAGCTTCTTTGGTTTCAGCCTTAATTTGTGGTTGTGGCTGAACGATTGGAGCTGCTGGTTCCACAGTATCTTCCGGATCTTTTACAGAATTACGGAAACCTTTAATGGCTGAACCCAGATCTGTACCTATGCTACGCAAACGCTTTGTGCCAAACAGCAGGACAATAATCACCAGGATGATCAATAACTGCCAAATACTAATGCCACCAAAACCCATGTTATTCTCCTTCGGTTTTCAAACTATTGAAACGAACCTGTGGGTTCGTCAGTTAATTTTCAGTGCAAAGCCCACAGCGACCAGGGCAAGCCCCGCCGCTGTTATAGACCAGCCAGATGTCAGTAATAAGACAGCACTTAATAAACTGCAACCTGCCAGCACTGCATTCGCCAGCTTTTTAGTCTGGTTATGCTGCTGTGCCTGCACTTGCTGCAATTTGGCTATCAAATTGGCCTGTTGTTTTGGACCTTGTTGCAAGTAGTGATGCAACAAGCCTGGCATTTCCGGCATTTTTTCCGCCCAAAAGGGCAGGTTTGCTTTAATTTCGCGCCATAAAGCCGCAGGTCCCATTTGCTGTTGGACCCAGTTTTCCAGAAATGGTTTGGCGGTTTGCCATAAATCCAGTTGTGGATACAACTGACGTCCCAAACCCTCAATATACAGCAGGGTTTTTTGCAACAATACCAGTTGTGGCTGAACCTGCATATTAAAACGACGGGCCGTGTTAAACAGATTAAACAGTACCTGACCAAAAGAGATGTCCTGCAGCGGTTTTTGGAATATAGGTTCGCAAACCGTGCGGATGGCGCTTTCAAACTCTTCAACACTAGTGTCTGCCGGCACCCAGCCAGAATCCACATGCAATTGCGCCACTTTTAAATAGTCGCGGTTAAAAAAAGCAACGAAGTTTTCTGCCAGATAACGTTTATCTTCTTTGTTTAAGGTACCCACTATGCCGCAGTCTATACCAATGTATTTCGGATTCTCTGGATGTTCGAAGGAAACAAAAATATTACCCGGATGCATATCGGCATGGAAAAAGCTGTCGCGAAACACCTGAGTGAAAAAGACTTCAACACCACGTTTGGCTAATAACTCCAGGTTTGTGCCTTGAGCGCGCAGTGCTGCTAAATCTGATACCGGAATACCATAAATCCGTTCCATCACCATCACGCCAGGTCGGCTGTGATCGGCGTAGACATAAGGGACATAAAGTGAGTCCGAACCTTCAAAATTACGTTTCAACTGAATGGCGTTGGCGGCTTCGCGTTGTAAGTCCAGCTCATCCAGAATAGTTTTGCGGTACTCTGCGACCACTTCTTTAGGGCGTAATCTTTTACCATCCGGCAGATAACGAGCTACTAAATCAGCCAAAGCGTCCATCAGTTCTAAGTCGGCCAGAATTTGCGGCCTGATATCGGGCCGTATCACTTTGATGACTACATCAGCCAGGCTGCCATCGGTTTGTTTTAGTTGTGCTGTATGTACTTGAGCGATTGAGGCTGATGCCAGAGGGGTTTCGTCAAACTGCTCAAATAAGTCGGTGATCTGTTGTAAACCTAACTGCTGAATAATCAGTTGTTTGGCCTCGTCACCAGAAAAAGCTTCTACTTTGTCCTGCAACTTAGCCAGCTCATCGACCCATTGATCAGGAAACAAATCACGGCGAGTGGATAACATCTGACCAAACTTGACCCATACTGGCCCAAGCTGTTGTAAAGCTAAACGTAAACGGGCACCTTCAGTTTTATCCGGGTGCTGGTTTTTTAACCAGAAGGCGGATCTGCGTGCAGCGCGAAAATACCAGGGTTGCCATTGTGCCGGGATCAGCTGTTCCAGTCCGTATTGCAGCAGGGTTTTTAAGATGTGGTAAAAACGACGCAGACCCAAAATTACTCCTGCCTGAAGGCTTTATGGCGACTTAATTGTTCCAGTCGGGCGTGTAATTGACTAACTTCACGGCTGAACTGATTCATTTCGGCTTGTGTCGGGCTCAATGCCAGTTCGTCCTGAGCCAGTTCAACTGTAGCCTGTTCCAGCTGTTGCAACTGAGCCTGAATATAGAGTTGCAGTTGCTTTATAGCTGTTGCGACTTTATGTGCCAGTGCATCACCTAGCCAGCCGGAAAGCTGTTGCTCCCAGTCTGGGTTTAACTGCTGTAACAAAGTACTGAATTGCTGGGCAACCTGCAGATCGCCCTCAATTTGCAGCTTGTCCTGCTTAATTAAGCGGGTCAGCTGGCTGGGGTCGTTCAGCTTTTGCAAGGTAGCAAGGTCGGTGGCTATCACGCAATCGACTTTTTCGTTGTGCTGATTGAGTAATAAAGTGTCTGCCGTAGCCGACAAGACAAAACGCCATGGCAATTCCTGTAACTGTAAAGCCAGTTGTTTGCCTTGTACTTTTTGTAAGAGCAGAGGGGATGCAGGATCCATGGCCACCACTTTGTGCAGCACTTTTTCTAAAGTAGCGCAGATCAGTTGTGGCACTAAACTCAGCATCAGAATTTATAGCCTTTGTGCAGTGCCACTATACCGCCGGTCAGGTTGTGGTAGCTAACATGTTCAAAACCTGCAGTTTCCATCATCTGTTTCAGCGTATCCTGATCCGGATGCATACGTATAGATTCAGCCAGATACTGGTAGCTTTCTTTATCGTTCGCTACCAAGCCACCTATCGTAGGCAATAATTTAAAGGAATACAGGTCGTACACTTTACTTAGCCACTCGTATTCAGGTTTGGAAAACTCCAATACCAGTAAACGGCCGCCTGGTTTTAATACTCTGTACATAGACCGTAAAGCTGCGTCTTTGTCAGTCACATTACGTAAGCCAAAACCTATGCTGATGATATCAAAGCTGTTATCGGCAAAAGGCAAAGCTTCGGCGTTGGCTTGTACATAGTCGATGTTATTGACCAGTCCTAAATCACGTAACTTGTCGCGGCCTACATTGAGCATAGATTCATTAATGTCCGCCAGAATGATTTTGCCGGTAGGACCCACTCTTTTAGAGAACAGAGCTGTGATATCACCAGTACCCCCGGCTAAATCCAGCACCTGATGGCCAGGACGCACGCCGCTGCAGTCAATAGTAAATCTTTTCCATAGCCGGTGAATCCCCAAAGACATCACATCGTTCATCAGGTCATATTTGGCCGCAACAGAATGAAAGACATTAGCCACAAGCGAAACTTTTTCAGTCTGCTTCACGGTTTTAAAGCCAAAATGAGTGCTATCGGGTTGCTGGTCAGTCATAAAAAAGCCTTTGGCTACGAGTGCTGAACTAAAGTGGCGCTAGTGTAAAAGATTCGGCGGCTTACGCCAACTTATCCTGTCGTTTTATGCGGTCTTCGATGTTTTAGATCAACTCAAAAAAGCTATCAGCATAACAATAGCCGTTTAGCATAATTTGCAGGTGATGCTGGCCGGGATAATGTTTGCGGGTGGTCAGGTCAACAAAAGACTGCCGACGTTCAAACCGTAAATTCTGGCCTGTCCATACCGTATTGCTTAGCTGAAATACTTTGTAATTCAGCTGGCCTGATTTTTTCCGGTAGCCAATTTTGTATTCCAGCCTTATTTTGGCTGCCAATTCCTGTGGGCCAGACAGTTCGATTGAAAAATGCAGAGGGTGTTGCGCTGATACATTGGCGTTGATCATCTCAAGTTGCACTTGGAGCGGTAGTTGTTGCAGACCAAATAAAGCCAAAGCCCTTGGATGCGCCTGTTTCAGCAACCCTCGTAACGCATGTTTAATAATCCAGTCTGTGATTGCATGTTGACCAAACCAGGCTTGTGCCAGGTCCAAAACCAGTTCGGGGTGATCTTTACTGATGTCATTTAAATGGTTCGCTACACTGCGCTGTACATAAGGTTCAGTGTCGGCTTTAAGTTGTTCTAAAATCGGCAATAAAGGCCTTGGATCTTTTTTATAGGCTTTTAATGCCATACCCCATGGCAGGCGAGGTCGAGCACCTTCACTGGCCAGACGACGTAAATGTAGATTGTCAGAACTGGCCCAGAGCTTCATTTGCGTCAACGTGAGTTCTGGGTAGCGTTGGAAAAAAGGTCGGATGGCAAACTCGCCTGTCGAAAAACAGGTGAAATGCGCCAAAGCTCTGAATGAGGTTTCAGGTTCATTCAGACCATAGACTTCAACATAATCGGCAAAGACAAAACCCTGCAAGCCAGTGAAATGGCTGCTGACGGGGATTAAAACTTCGATGGCATCGGCGTAAGCTAAATTCAGCTCTTTGTGTAAAGACTGGCTGATGTGACGAACTCTGCCTTTTAGTTCCAGCTGGTCCCAGTGGTTGCCTTGGGTTTGTTGCAGAAATTGTTGTGGCTTAAAAGTAGAACAGTGATACTGACATAATAAGGCGAGACGATGCAGAAACTCAGGATCAAACAGGTCTTTTAGTAAGCTGGCCATAACTTAGTTAGCCAACATAAGCTCTGTTGCTACCTGATTGCGGCCACGCACTTTAGCTTCCAGCAACACTTTGGTGCTACGGGATAAAAACTGATGCCAGTTTTCCGCTGTGTTATAGATGCTTACGCCTAAAGAGATGGTGACTTTAGGTAAAGTCTTTTTACTTTTTGCAGAAACAAAACGCAGTTTTTCTACACCCTTACGAACTTGTTCTGCTATTTCTCCTGCTGTGCGTAAATCGACATCAGGTAATAAAATCAGAAACTCTTCACCACCAGAGCGCACAGGCAAACCACTTTCCTGTACATAACTGGCAATTTTGCGCGCAACTTTGCTGAGGATCACGTCGCCAACGCCTACACCATAATCCTGATTAAATTGAGCAAAATGGTCTAAATCCACAGCTATAGCTGCAATGCGGCGTCCTGGATTTTCGCTCAGCCATAAATCCAGATGCTCCTGCATTGCCAGCCTGTTATACAAGCCTGTTAGCGGATCCAGTTGGCGTTCTTTTTTAAGGTGGTCCAATTCAGAACGTAATGCATGGCATTGTTCATTGGAGAAATCGAGCTGGTCTTTCAGTTTTTGCTGACTGGATTTAATAGCATAAGTAGCACTGATGACTTTATTCACGCTTTCACGGCTACGGTTGGCGTTATTTGGATCCAAACCTAATAAGGCTTGATCCAACACCTCTAAATAATGCTGCACTGCTTCGCTGGCGATATCTGTAGTGCCAGATAATTTACCCAGCATAGTGGTGACTTGTTGGGCCAATTCTTCCTGACGTTGGTGTTGTGGGCTCAGCCATTGGCTGTACAGCTCTGCCAATACAAAGTCGTCAAAGTGGCTCTGTACCGCAAGTTTTTGTTCTATGGCGTGACATAATCCGGCGTTTTGACCATTGATATATTCATAGATCACTGTGTAATTGACCGGATGGGCTGCCAAACGATGCCGCTGTAAAAAAGCAGCGGTCAACGCGGCCTTTTCACTTGCTTGCTCGATTGAGTCCTGATATTTCATGCCAAACACAACTCCACTAAATACTACTGCTAATTTAGCCTGCAAAACGCAATGTTACGCGAAACTTACGTTGAGGCAAACAAACTGATGTTGTTAAGCTGACATATCTATTAGAAAAAGTCTTCATCTCCTGCTTTATTAATGACTTATTTTTTAAGTTTTTTTTCTGATCGCTTAAAAAAGCATAGATTGTCGGTTAAAAAACATCTTTTTTAACCCTCCTGAGTAAATTATTGCGGCCAATATCCAAAAAGCGCAGCTCGTTGTACTGGTTGTCATTACTGAACAGAGTAGAATCAAATAAAACTGGGAGAAGAAAAAAATGTGTCAGAAGTTTATTTGTTTTTGCATTGTCTTATTAGTTACAGGCTGTAGCAGTCAGACAGTTAAACCCAAAGATTTTGATCAGTTTGCCACACAGCTATGGCAAGCCGAAAAAGACCTGAACAAGCACAGCAAAACCAGTTTGCCGGATATGTCTGCTTCAGCTTTGGCGGCCGCTTCCGCACAACGGCTGCAGTGGCTGAAGAAATTAGATCAGGTGAATGTCAGCTCTTTGACTGAACAACAACAAATAAATCATCAGATTTTGCGCTACAGCCTCAAAGATGCCATTTCAGAATATCAGTATGGTGCTCACCTGATCCCTTTGACGGCAGAATCGGGTTTTCACAGCGATTTGGCATTTATGGTGTCAGGCACAGAATTTAAAACACTTCAGGACTTCCAGGATTATCTGGCGAAGTTAAAAACCATCCCTCGTTATATGCAACAACAAACAGATTGGATGAAACAAGGTTTAGCGACCGGCATGACGCAGCCTAAAGCGGTGTTGGTTGGTTTTGATGAGAGTATTCTGGCTTTTATCAGTAAAACACCGGAACAGAATGTGTTTTACCGGCCTTTTCAGCGCAAGCCTGATTTTATTGACCCAAATAGTTGGGTTGCCATGCAGCAGCAAGCGAAACAAATCGTTGACCAACAATTAAATCCTGCGTATCAACAGTTTTACCAGTTTATGGTGCAGCAGTATTTGCCGGGTGCGCGCGATAGTATTGCTGCCAGTGACTGGCCACGGGGACGCGAGTATTATCAGAACAGGCTGGAACATTACACCACATTACAATTAACACCAGAGCAGGTGCATCAGACGGGTTTAGCGGAAGTCGCGCGTATTCGTGCAGAAATGCAAAACATCATCACACAAGTTGGATTTAAAGGTAGTTTTGCTGAGTTCATCTGGTTTTTGCGCACAGATCCACAGTTTTACGTCAAAACCCCTGATGATTTATTAAAAGAAGCCTCTTTTATCGCAAAAAAGATTGACGCTGAGTTACCTAAATTCTTCAAAACTTTACCCCGCACACCATATGGAGTAGCACCTGTTCCAGCAGAAATTGCCCCTAAGTACACCACAGGTCGTTACGCTGGCACCAACAGAGATGACAGAGCTGGTTTTTATTGGGTCAATACCTATGCGCTGGACCGTCGTCCTTTGTATGAGATGGAAGCGTTAACTTTGCACGAAGCCGTACCTGGTCACCATTTACAAATTTCGCTGGCGCGTGAACAAGCCTCGTTACCTGATTATCGCCGTAATTTTTATACTTCCGCTTTTGGCGAAGGTTGGGGTTTGTATTCGGAGTATCTTGGCCTTGAAATGGGCTTTTATCATGATCCTTACAGTAACTTTGGACGTTTAACTTACGAAATGTGGCGTGCCGCGCGCCTCGTGGTGGATACAGGCATGCATACCATGGGCTGGAGCCGTCAGCAGGCTATAGATTTCCTTGCCAGCAATACAGCTTTATCCATGCACAATGTGACAACAGAAATCGACCGGTATATCAGTTGGCCTGCGCAGGCTCTTTCTTACAAACTCGGCGAGCTGACGATTAAAAAGTTGCGCCAAGAAGCTGAACAGCAGTTGGGGAGTCATTTTGATGTGCGTGAATTTCATGAAGTGGTGCTGCGTAATGGCAGTGTGCCTTTGTCTGTTTTAGAGCAACAAGTTGCCCGTTATATTCAGCAGAAAATGCAATAGTAGAGCTTTTTTATTCAAAGGCGTTTTTCCTGTGATTCTGTCATAGGATTGCGCCTTTTGCTCTGTTAAAGTGCCGCTGTTTTCGACTGTGCTGATGCGGGAAATGGAGTGAAGTTCTGATGTGGATGCTGTTATTGTTGGTGGCGGTGGCGCCTATAGTGTTCTTGGCTCTGAAGCTGGATCAGCTTGGCAAAATTCAAAACAGATTAAAAGTACAACTGCATTTTGCTGAGCAGCAATCCATGCAGTTAGAACATCTGGCGTTTTGGTTGGCTGAAGAACAAAGTCAGCAACTACTGACGAAGGTACATCAGACAGGGCGCAGTCACACCAAGCCACCAGTCTGGTATCTGCATACAGAACTTTTATGTAAAGCTATTCCGGTGTTATGTAAAGAACAAGCCAATCACAATACCTTGCCTCGTCAGGCCGTTGCTAAATTTTTGAAGCAACAGAATCAACTTAGTTTTAATGAAATGGAAAACTTTATCCGTCATCATTCGGTGCTGACTGAGTTTTGGCAAAGTAATACACTGACTTCTTATCTGAAGTTATGCCAGCGGGCTGTTGAGATGTTACAGGACTATCAACCTGTGCATGCTGATCGTTTGGCGGGTTAATTCTCAGGCGAACAGGCTAATCGCGAAGAAAAACGACTGGAGCTGTATTAATCTGCCCATCTTCATCAATAGATGCCATCCTGGGCCCAGCTTTAAGTACAGCTACTCTTTGTTGTTCTTCCTGACGAACAAAAGACAATTCGTAACCAAAACGCTGCAATTCAGACACTGAAAACTTCTGTGCCATGCTCAACATTTCCCAGAAATAATTTAAATCCCGCGCTTCACGTCGTCTCTCCTGCTTCATTGGTATTCCCCTTGTCATTGCTCATTTTTATTATGTGTTGCCATTCTGCTGGGCTAACAGGCATTACAGATAATCTGTTGCCTTTTTTCACCAGTGGTAATTGCTCTAGCTTAGTTGACTGTTTGAGTTTGTCGAGCGACAGAAGTTGGCTGAATTTCTCCACAAATTGCAGATCCACTGCAACCCATGGTGCTTTGCTGCCGCTTGATTTGGCATCAAAATAAGGACTTTGCGAATTAAATTGGCTTGGATCCGGATAGCTGCTTTGCGCCACTTTTGCTATCCCTGCAATACCAATGTCTTTACAACTGGAATGGTAAATAAACACCAGATCGCCGGTTTTCACCTGATCCCTTAAGAAGTTACGGGCCTGATAGTTGCGAACGCCTTCCCAGACTATGGCTGTGTCAGGTGCTTTGGCAAAATCGTCGATGCTGCATTCTGCGGGTTCCGTTTTAAAAAGCCAGTAGTTCATTTGTTTTGAATCCGTTTTTAATTAACACAAAGTTACATATTTTAACTTTTTATCTCAAATTTATGCTTCTATTATGCTCAGGTTTGTTGAATTTAATTTTTATGAATAGTAATGTACTTGTCGGACATTTTTTAAACAAGGAGTTGGGCCGTGAAGAAAAACTTACTGGTGATTGTTGCCGCAACATTAACGCTCGCAGCTTGTGCTAGTGCACCGAAGCAGGCTGCTGTGAAGCAAGATGTTGTGAAAAAGGAAGGTAAGGTCATTGTGGCAAAACAAGCTCAGGTCGCCAAAGTTAACTCTGAGGGGAAGGTATGTGAGCATAGCCGCGCAACAGGGTCTATGTTGAAAAACAAGCGTTGCCGTACCAGAGCACAACTTGAGAAAGAACGTGAAGAAGCTCGTGACACGATGAATGCTATCCATTCCAGTGTAACTGGTTTTGGTGAAATGCATCGTCAACAATAAACGAAATTCAGTGGTTCCCGACTAACAAGCTCTTTACCTGGATGGCGAGGTTGCGTCACAATGCTTTCTCGCTTTTTGTATACGGGATAGAGTTATGAGTCAGGTATTGGCCGATTTACTGTCACTATTAAAACTGGAAACAATCGAACAAGGTTTATACAGAGGTCAAAGTCAGGACCTGGGGTTTAAAGCTGTGTTTGGTGGTCAGGTGATGGGGCAGGCGTTGTCTGCCTCTAAAGAAACAGTGGAAGCTGACCGTAAGGTGCATTCGTTCCACTCTTATTTTTTGCGGCCAGGCGATGCCAGTAAACCTATAGTGTATGAAGTAGAAAACATTCGCGACGGCAAAAGCTTCAGTACGCGCCGCGTCAGCGCTATCCAGTTTGGTAAACCCATTTTTTATATGACGGCTTCTTTTCAGGCTGAAGAACAAGGTTTTGAGCATCAGGAACTGATGCCTCGTGTACCTGCACCAGAGGACTTAGTGTCGGATCTGGAGTTCTACCGCGAGCACGCTCATTTAATTCCTGAGTCTTTGCGCAGTAAATTTATCTGTGAAAAACCAATAGAAATGCGCCCTGTAGCCTTTCATAATCCCTTTAATCCGCAGATCAGCCAAGCTAAACGTTATGTTTGGTTTAAAGCCAATGGCGTGATGCCAGATGATTTACGGGTGCACAAATATTTACTAGCCTATGCATCGGATTTTAATTTCCTGCCGACCGCTTTGCAGCCTCATGGTAAATCCTTTATGGCGCCTAATATGCAAGTTGCCACTATAGATCATGCGATGTGGTTCCATCATGATTTCCGCTTTGACGACTGGTTACTCTATGCAGTAGACAGCCCAAGTGCATCCGGTGCCCGTGGCTTGGTACGTGGTCAGTTTTTTAATCGGGATGGTGTGTTAGTGGCGTCCACTATGCAAGAAGGTGTGATCCGTAGTTACGACAAAGCCCGATAAGTGTTTTATGCGGTAATAAAAAAACCACCTGCAGTTGAGTAATGCCAGTCAGTTAAGCTGACTGGCATTATTTTTTGTACGCATATTTACTCGGTTTTCGTTTCACTTGCCTTGGATACATGCGCTCTTCACGCCGGAACGGCAAGATAAAAAATTCGGCTTTTCGGGTTAAATCATCCAGTTCTTTTGGAATATGGTGGGCGCTGATTAAGGTAAATCCATGCTCGAATAAGCTGACTATGGCATTCGCGCATAAAGTAAAACTCAGCTCATTAGGGTAAATACCTGGCAAGGTTTTCGCCATCCTTACCATCTGGTAACGGATAAGGTTGTAGCACAGCAGTACTCCCCACAGCTCTTGCTTGACCATGTCTGATTTCTTGCTTCGTAGCGTAAATTCGCTGTCCAGCAGATGCTGCTTCATCTCCCGATAACCCAACTCGATTTCCCAGCGCTGACTATATAAATCCACAATTTCATCGCCCATGAACGCTTTGGTATCAAGCATTGAGGTCAGGATAAAGCACTCTTTGCCTTTGATTTTTTTCTGCAGTAACCGCGCTTCCATATACTCCGGCAAGCACTGCCATTTCTTTCTTGCCTGAGGACTTGTTGTCAGTCGTACCAGGTAGTCCTGCTTTCCAAGCTTTTCTATCACTTCATACTGAGTGCCTTTTTTCAGCGGGATAAGCCAGTGCCGGCTTTGCCCTTTGCTCTGCCATGCGTGCAGCAGCCCTAACGAATAAAACCCACGGTCAAATAACGTCAGGCTGTTGTCCGGCGTATTTTCAACCAGTTGCTCTGCCAGCACCATTTCATTGGTGCTGTACCCATCCATGGCTGCATTCACTAGCAAATGACTGGTCAGTTCCATCTGACACACCATTCTGACCATGGGCCAGGCCGATTCGCCAGCTGTGGTTTTTGGCTTCGTAAAGGCTTCTGTATTTTCCTTTGTATCTGGTGTACGCCAGACAACTCTGTCCACCCCCAGTAACTGCAGACCGCACCAGCGTGGGTGTTCGGCTTCCTTGTGCCACAGCCTTTGGGTGTGATGAAACACCTGCCGCATCGCTTCAAAACCCAACCGCTGCCTCCCCTGCACAACAGCGCTGGGGGCCACCAATTCACGTCGACCGGGTAGCATAATTTGCATTTTATCTGCAATGCTCCAGACATCTTTACCACGATAAAGCGCCATACCAAGTACAACCAACACCAAGGATTCTAAGGGCAATCGACGACGACGCACGGTCGCGATACCAGCCTCTTCAAGGCACTGGCTGATAAATTCTTCGGGTAAAAGCTGGTGTAACGCACCTGTATTCAGGTTTGTTGGGAAATAGCGATTGGCAAGGGTTAAAGCGGTAACTAATTGCATAGAAAAAGGCCTGTAACATCTCTGTTGCAGGCCTTTATACATTAACCACTGGATCGGTCAACCGATCTGATATTTGCTTAACTGATCGGCATTACCTGCAGTTGAGGTGGTTTTTTTCTGGCACAAAGAGTTATGCCTTTTTCACTATACTCAATACAGTCTGTAGTACATCCGCTCTCAATAAGCCATTTACGGTTTGCTGTAGAGGTAACAAAATAGCCGTGGCTTCCAGTTCATTTTGCTCATTGGTATGGCAATAACCAGCGTCACGCAAGGCGTTAATTAAGGTCGAAAACAGCTGTTTGTCGTGATATTCAGGTGAGCTGATACCGTGCAAAGTGCTTAAACGCTGTGCCAGTTCATGGCTCTGTTGCTCTAAATCAGCGCGTGTGAGTGGACTACGCAGTTGCAGCAAATTCAGCACCACAGCGTAACGTTGTAAAACATCCTGTGCATTGTGTGCCAATAGCTCCAACATAAAATGACCTGCCTGTTGTACAGGTGCTGCTTGCAGATACTGGCCCTGTACTTCGACTAACTGGTGTTTTTGCAATTGCTCCAGCACCTGGCTGATGTAGTCGTTAAAGTGCTCCAGCTGCAAAAACAATTCATGTTGTAACAGAGGCTGCAGTAGTTGACAAATATTCACCAACTGCACTTTAGTTAAACCTGGATGCTGTAACAAGGCTGTCGCCAAAATTGCAGGCAGCATAAACAAATGGCAGACATTATTGCGGTAATAACTTAATAAAATCGCATTTTCAGGCGTCAGCTGAATAATTTGACCAAAGCTGTCTTGTGATACTTCGACTTTCTTCAAACGAATAGCATGGTCAATCCATTGGCTGACTGAACCTTCAGGCAAAGTCACACTAGCATGATAAGGCGCATGGTGTTGTAAGTTACGGTAAAACTCCAACTGTGTAGTGAGTTCCTGTCTGGTTAGCGAATGCTGGCGTGTGGCCAGTAAACAGGTGGCGATCAGGTTGATGCTGTTCAGCGCCGCCGCTTGGTTAATCCGCTGCATGATCTGGGTCGCCAGTGCGGCTACTGCCGGATTTAGCCAGCTTGGCTTTTGCAGATCCGCTGTTTCTATCGATGCGCGCCAATCAGGTTCCTGTTGGTTTAAAAAGGCATTCAGCGAAATCGGCTGACCGAAGTTCACATAACCATAGCCATAGTCCCGCAGTTTACGTGCAGCGCTAAAGACGCCTCCTATAGATTCCTTTTTCTTGCTGGAGCCTTTGAGTTCGGTCAGGTAGGTATTGACCTCCATCACGTGCTCATAACCTAAGTAAACAGGTACCAGGCTGATAGGTCTGTCTATGCCTCTTAATACGGCTTGTACCGTCATCGCCAGCATACCTGTCTTAGGTTGCAGCAAACGGCCTGTGCGGCTGCGCCCCCCTTCGGAGTAATACTTCACCGGATAACCTTTGCTGAACAGTTGGCTTAAGTACTCACGAAACACAGCAGAATAGAGTTTTTCACCGCTAAAACTACGGCGAATAAAAAAAGCACCACCGCGGCGGAAAAAATTACCTACAGGCCAGAAATTCAGGTTAATACCAGCGGCTATATGGGGTGGAGCTAAACCCTGATGGTAAATGACGTAGCTAAGCAACAGATAATCCATATGACTACGATGGCAGGGCACATAAACAATCTCATGGCCTTTTTGCACTAAATCCGTCAGCACCTGACCATTAGTGATTTTTAAGCCTGAGTACAGCTTTTTCCATAACCAGCCGAGGAAACGGTCGCCCACTCTTAAGGTGGATTCGCGGTAATCCGCTGCTATTTCTTCCAACAGTTTTAAAGCTTCAGCTCTCGCTTCTCTGATGCTGATTTTTTTACTTTGAGCTTCTTCTTCAATGGCCTTTTTTAACGCATCGGATGCCAGTAAAGAGTTAAATAATGCAGCTCTGTCCGGCAGTTTAGGACCTGTTGCCGCCAAACGCTGACGGTAAAAATGAAAACGTGCCACCCGCAATAATTTGTGAGCTGTGTCTTCGTTGACAGTGGCATTTTCAATGATCTGCCGTACAGAGACGGCTTTACTGAAACGCACTAAGGTATGACGACCGGAAATCAACACAATAAACAGCTTGGCCAGCCAGCTTGGGGATTCAGATTCACCGAGCATAGATTTCACACTGTCTTCTTTACCCGGAGCTCTGCCCCAGAGCACTGATACAGGGATAAGTTGCGCTGAAAAATTCGGGTCCCGCTGATGCGCCTGCAACAAAGCCAGCCCTTGTTGTAGGGCGTCGGTGGAGGCGCGACTGCCCCAGAGCACACGAGGTTGTTCAAGGAATATAGTACGGGACAAGCTGGTATTGTCCAATTGCACCGGCGTCATAGGATCGGGCAATCCGAGTCTATGACAGACGCGGGCTAAGGTCGCTAAATCGCTGGAAGAGGCGGTTCTTGTGATATAAAACACCGGCTGTTTGGAGTCCAGCGCCAGATTTTCAGCTACAGGTTCCGGCACTATTTTGCATCTGACCAAAGGTTTGAGTGGCCAATACAGCAGCTTAGCTAACCATGTGATTGGTTTTAACATATCAAATCCGTACTTATAAACAGCCGCTAGAATAGCATGGAAGGTCTTACCAGCAAAATGCTTGGCAGACTACAAAAGGCTGTATATACTCACAGTATCCACTGTATAGGTATTCAGCATTATGCGTCCATTAACACCAAGACAAGCCGAAATTTTGCAACTGCTTAAAGATTATCAGGCAGCTTCAGGTATGCCACCGACCCGTGCTGAAATTGCTACTCAGCTGGGATTTAAGTCAGCCAATGCTGCTGAAGAGCATTTAAAAGCGCTGGCAAAAAAAGGTTTTATCGAAATGATGCCGGGCACGTCCCGTGGTATACGTTTGGTTGAAGATGAAGCTGCCAATGATGTTGAAGAAGAGCCGGGTTTGCCATTGATAGGCAAAGTGGCTGCTGGCCAACCTATTCTGGCAGCAGAACATATTCAGCAGCGTTATCAGCTCGATGCCAGTTTGTTTAAACCCAATGCCGACTTTTTATTAAAAGTGCAGGGCATGAGTATGAAAGACATCGGTATTCTGGATGGTGACTTACTGGCTGTACACAAAACCACTGAAGCACGTCAGGGACAGATCGTAGTCGCCCGGGTTGAAGATGAAGTCACAGTAAAGCGTTTTCGCCGTGAAGGCCAGATGGTTTACCTGCATCCGGAAAACGGTGATTTTGACGTGATTAAAGTGGACTTAAGCCAACAGCATTTTGCCATTGAAGGCCTCGCCGTTGGTGTGATCCGCACTAGTAGCTGGTAAAAAAATCTACCTGACTCAATAGTTTGTAATATATGAAGCACTGGTACGACCATTTGGTTTTATCGGTGCTTTTTCATTTTTCGGGTTTACTTCTGTCTGTTCCTTGACTAATTGTTAGATGCAACTGATAGCAAAATAAACAAATCAGTGCACCGGTTTATACCCAAAGTATTTGGAGTTGCAGAGAGGCGACAAGTGCGCGAGACCCCAGGAGCATAGTCGTCCTATGTGACTGGGGCTAGAGCAGGCAATCAACAAAGCTGCAGCTTCAAGTACGAAGGGTTTAAGCAAGTTAAATCGGGACAATAATAATAATGGCAGTTGCGGACCAAAGACGAAGTAGGGTGTGTGTCTTTTAATCTGCAATTTGCTTTGTGCAAAGACAGAGGAGAAGTCACGTGGCGAAAACCAGTTATCTGTGTTGGTCGCTGCTAACCTTTTTGCTTGCGTTTTCGACGCAGTCTGCAGAAATGCCTTTGAACATGACTCAAGGGGTTACAGAAATCAGTCAGCAGGTTTACCACCTGCATATGAAGATTTTTTACATTTGCTGTGCAATAGGGGTAGCGGTATTTGGGGTGATGTTTTGGTCCATCATCCACCATCGTAAGTCGAAGGGCGTCGAGCCCGCCCAATTTCATGAGAGCACCAAAGTAGAGCTGCTTTGGACTGCTTTACCTGTAGTTATTCTTATTTTAATGGCGATACCCGCCACCCAAACTCTGATAGCGATGGAAGACACCTCTGAAGCTGACGTGACTATTCTGATCACTGGCTCACAATGGAAGTGGCACTACAAATACATGGACCACAAAGTAGAGTACTACTCTTTGCTGGCCACACCCCGTAAGCAGATCGACAACAAACTGAAAAAAGGCGAGAACTACCTGTTGGAAGTCGACAGGCCTTTGGTGATCCCTACAGGCAAAAAAGTACGCTTTTTAGTCACCTCAGATGATGTGATCCACTCCTGGTGGGTGCCGGCTTTTGCGGTGAAAAAAGATGCCAACCCTGGCTTTATCAATGAAGCCTGGACCAAAGTGGACCAAGCCGGCGTCTACAGAGGTCAATGTGCTGAGCTCTGTGGGAAAGACCATGGTTTTATGCCTGTCGTTGTTATTGCCAAAGATCAGGCCGATTTTGAGCAGTGGATAGCTCAGGAAGCTGCTACTCAGGCCGCTGCCAAAGCTGAAGAACAAAAGCTGCTGTCGATGAATATGAGTAAAGAAGAGTTAATGACCTTGGGTGAAAAAACCTACATGGGTTATTGCGCTGCCTGCCATCAACCTACGGGCATGGGCATTCCGGGCGTCTTTCCTGCGCTTAAAGGTAGCAAAATGGCATTGGAGGATTTACCTGCCCATATCGACATAGTGCTGAACGGCAAAACCGGTACCGCTATGCAGGCTTTTGCTAAACAGCTGAGTTTAAGTGAAATTGCGGCAGTGATTACCTATGAGCGTAATGCCTGGGATAACAATACAGGCGATCTGGTGCAAGCTGCCGATATCGCCAAAGCACAAAAACCATAGGGGGCGCAGATGAGTACTGTTACTACAGATCCACATGCTCATGCTGAGCATGAGCATCATCATGGGCCAGCCAAAGGCTTAAAACGCTGGCTTTATACCACCAACCACAAAGACATAGGTACTTTGTACCTGCTGTTTGCATTGACTATGTTTTTTATCGGCGGAGCTATGGCTATGGTGATCCGGGCTGAGTTATTCCAGCCAGGTTTGCAAATAGTACAACCCGACTTTTTTAACCAGATGACCACAGTACATGGCCTGATCATGGTATTTGGTGCTGTGATGCCGGCCTTTACCGGTCTGGCCAACTGGCTGGTGCCTATGATGATAGGCGCGCCGGACATGGCCTTGCCAAGGATGAACAACTGGAGCTTCTGGATCTTACCTTTTGCTTTTAGCATCCTGCTGCTGTCTTTATTTATGGAAGGCGGTGGACCTGGTTTTGGCTGGACTTTCTATGCTCCGCTATCCACTACCTACAGCAGCGACAGCACGGCACTTTTTGTGTTCTCTGTTCATATCATGGGTATTTCATCCATTATGGGCGCTATCAACGTGATAGTAACCATTATGAACCTGCGCGCTCCAGGCATGACCTACATGAAAATGCCTTTGTTTGTCTGGACCTGGTTTATTACGGCTTACCTGCTGATTGCTGTAATGCCTGTGCTGGCCGGTGCTGTCACTATGGTGCTGACCGATAAATACTTTGGTACCAGCTTTTTTGATGCGGCCGGTGGCGGCGACCCTGTGTTGTTCCAGCATATTTTCTGGTTTTTTGGTCACCCCGAAGTCTACATCATGATTCTGCCCGCCTTTGGTATTGTCTCAAGCATAGTACCGACCTTTGCCCGTAAACCCTTGTTTGGTTATGCCTCTATGGTGTACGCCACCTCCAGTATTGCGCTGCTGTCCTTTTTAGTTTGGGCGCATCATATGTTCACGACTGGTATGCCGGTGTTCGCAGAACTGTTTTTTATGTATTGCACCATGCTAATCGCTGTGCCGACCGGGGTGAAAGTCTTTAACTGGGTGGCCACTATGTGGCGGGGCGCTATGACCTTTGAAGTGCCTATGATGTTTGCCCTGGCCTTTATTGTGCTCTTTACCATAGGGGGCTTCTCCGGCTTGATGCTGGCCATTACGCCTGCCGACTTCCAGTACCATGACACCTACTTTGTGGTCGCACATTTCCACTATGTGTTAGTCACAGGCGCCATCTTCTCTATTATGGCGGCGGCCTATTACTGGCTACCAAAGTGGACTGGTCATATGTACGACGAAACTCTGGGGCAATGGCATTTCTGGTGTTCGTTAATTTCGGTCAACGTGCTGTTTTTCCCAATGCATTTTGTTGGCCTAGCTGGTATGCCACGACGGATCCCGGATTACGCCCTGCAATTTGCTGACTTTAATGCGCTGATCAGCATTGGTGGATTTGCCTTTGGTTTATCTCAGCTGTTGTTTGTCTGGCTGGTGGTGAAATGCATTAAAGGCGGTGAAAAAGCCACAGATCAGGTATGGGAAGGCGCTGAGGGCCTGGAATGGACAATCCCTTCGCCAGCGCCTTATCACAGCTTTACTACACCACCTGAAATCAAGTAGGGGGCGTTATGGCACTGAAGCATCAACCTATAGTGGTTAAATTATGTCTGCTGACGGCAGCCATGTTTGGTTTTGGTTATGCCTTAGTGCCTTTGTACGACGTATTTTGTGATTTAACAGGCCTGAACGGTAAAACCTCTAGCATGGCAGCGACAGCAGAAGCGGCTATACCGGATAAAAAACGTGAAGTGCTGGTGGAGTTTATTGCCCGTCCGAATAACAACATGCCCTGGGTGTTTGAACCAGTGGTGCACAAACTGCGGGTGCATCCGGGGGAGATCCACCGCATTGATTATATGGCGCACAATGTCACAGGCCGTGCCATGACAGCTCAGGCTGTGCCTTCGGTGTCGCCGGGGCAGGCTGCTTTGTATTTTAATAAAATGGAATGTTTCTGTTTTACCCAACAACATCTGACGGCAGGTCAGCAGTTATTAATGCCGTTGCAATTTTACGTCGATCCCGCACTACCGGAACAGTTCAGCACTATCACTTTGTCCTACACCTTGTACGAAGTAGAAGCTGCCACCCCGGTCACTGCACAGACAGCAACAGGGGATAACAATGAGTGAAAAATACGAACATTATTACGTACCAGAGCAAAGCCCTTGGCCGATAGTAGGCGCAGTGGCGCTTTTTATGATGGCCTTTGGTGCAGGACATTTTGTCAATGAAGTGACGAAAGATCAGCCGGGTTATGGCGGTTATCTGTTGCTGGCTGGTGTCGCCACTTTAATTTTTATGCTGGTCGGCTGGTTCAGAAATGTGATTGATGAGTCCATGCATGGTTTGTACAGCAAACAACTGGACAGATCGTATCGCCAGGGCATGAGTTGGTTTATTTTTTCCGAAGTCATGTTTTTTGCAGCCTTTTTTGGTGCATTGTTTTATGCCCGTATCATCGCTATTCCGTGGTTGGACGGTGCCAGCAATAACGCCAGTACAGCTGCTGTATTGTGGCCTGCTTTTGAAGCGGCCTGGCCTTTACTAAAAACACCGGGTGGTACTGAAACTCAGGCCATGCCGTGGCAAGGTTTACCGCTTTATAACACGCTGATTTTATTAGCATCTTCTGTCACTTTGCAGTTTGCTCATATGGGGTTAGAGCAAAATAAAAGAGGTCAGCTGAAGCTGATGTTAGGACTCACTATCCTGTTAGGGGCAAGTTTTCTGTATTTGCAGGGCATAGAGTACGTACATGCCTATCAGGATCTGGGTTTAAAACTGGACTCAGGTATTTATGGCAACACCTTCTTTTTACTGACAGGTTTTCATGGTCTGCATGTGACTCTGGGGGCCTTATTCCTGACAGTGATTTTCCTGCGTATTTTGCTGAAAAACCACTTTACCGCCCATAAGCATTTTGCTTTTCAGGCCGCAGCCTGGTACTGGCATTTTGTTGATGTGGTCTGGTTATGTTTGTTTATTTTTGTCTACGTGCTGTAACACAGAGGCGGGCTTGTTCTGCCCGCTTAGTGGCTAATAGGGCCTGCCGTGCGGAGTGATGATGCCAAACTGCAGTGCAAGGATCACCAGCAATAACACTATGGCCGACCACCAGACGCGTCGGCCTAAAAACTTGGACATACTGGGCTGATTCTCATCGTCCTTCAGCATCAGAAACAAAGCACGAAATAAGTTAAAAACAATAAAGAGCAGTAGTGCAATGAGTAAAAGTTTAATCCACATAAAACCTCACTTAGGGCTGGTACTTTTATGACCACCCAGCCTTTTGTTCGTCATCTGTCCCGACACTGGCTGCTGGCTGTATTCACTCTGGTCGCTTTTGCGCTTTTGATCAAGTTGAGTTACTGGCAATGGCAGCGCGCCGAACAAAAGCAAACTCAATTGGATCAGTTGCACCAGGCAGAGCAGCAAGGGCCGGTGCAGTGGATAGATTTAGCGTCCATACCAGCGGAGCAACAAGACGGCCTGATGCTACAAGGCAAAGCGGTCTGGTTAAAACCTGCGGTCTGGCTGTTGGATAATCAGCTGATCCAGGGCAAAGCAGGCTACGACGTGGTGATCCCTGTGCTGGTATCCAATCAGGGCCCAGCAGTTTTAGTGAACTTGGGTTGGGTTGCTGCGCCGCCCAGCCGCGATCAATTGCCCGAACTTGGCATTCCGGAACAGTTTGATTTAAAAGCGTTATTGCGCACTGAACTCAAAGGCTTTCGCCTCGGCCAAAATTTAGAAAACACCGGTTTATGGCCACAGCGGATGCAACAAGTGGAACCTGCGGAACTGGCGCAAGTGCTGGGGCAAGAGTTGGCTCCGGTTCTGCTGTATCAGCAACAATCCCCTTATCTGTACCACTACAACGCTGTGGTGATGCCGCCGGAAAAACACCGGGCTTATGCGCTGCAATGGTTGCTGCTGGCAGTTGCTGTAGTCGTGATCGGCTGGTTTATGTCAAAGAAGGAGCTGTAAATGGCGAAGAATAAATTTTTGCTGCTGTTTTTGTTGTGTTCTTTATTACCGCTAGCCTTTGCTCAGGCGTTTTTATCTTTAGGCTGGTTTGGCGGAGCGACGACCAATAAAGGCCAGTGGTTGACCGAAGAAATTGTGCTGTTACCTAAAGCCAGTGGTGATGTGCACTGGCGCTTAGCTTATGTCAGCAATAAAACTGACTGTGATGCCGTATGTCAGAACGCCCATTACGGTATGCAGCAGGTCTATACAGCCCTGGGCCGTAAACAGCAGCATTTAGAGTTATGGCAATCTGGTGGTACTCAGCCACAAAAATTATTGTGGCAGGCTAATCCTGTGGGGGCTGATGCGTTACAGCAAAAGCTGGTGCTGGTGGATCTGAATGGCCTGGCTTTGATGACTTACCCTGTGACTGCCGACAAAACCCAGATGGTGCAAACCGGCAAAGCTATTCTGACCGATTTAAACAAACTGCTGAAATACGACAGGGGGCTTTGATGAGAGCCCTGAAACCTTTAGTCAGTTGCGCCTTAGTATTGGCCATGCTGGTGATTTTACTAGGCGCTTACACCCGTCTGACCGATGCCGGTTTAGGTTGCCCGGACTGGCCTGGCTGTTACGGTTTTTTAAAAGTACCGGAGCAGGCCCATCATATTGAGCAGGCAGAAGCTTTATATCCGGATCGACCTGTCGAAAGTCATAAAGCCTGGAATGAGATGATCCACAGGTATTTTGCCGGCACTTTGGGGCTGTTGATCCTGGCCATTTTCCTGTTGAGTCTGAAACAAAAACGCTTGTTGTTACCCACTGTGTTATTGGGGCTGGTAATTTTCCAAGCCGCTTTGGGCATGTGGACTGTGACTTTAGCTTTGCACCCAGTGGTGGTGATGGGGCATTTGCTGGGTGGTTTTAGCTTGCTGTCGTTACTGGCGCTGTATTGGTGGCAATTACAACCTGCGCCTTTCATTGCTGTAAAGCCAAGCCTGAAGCTGCTGTTTTGGCCTGTATTGCTGGTGCTGGTCGCCCAAATTGCCTTGGGGGGCTGGACTGCAGCCAACTATGCCGCTTTAGCCTGCATTCAGTTGCCTGTTTGTGAAGCAGGTTGGGCCGGTCAGCTTAATTTTGACGAGGCATTTTCGCTGCATCTGGGCTACGACAATTACGAATACGGCGTGATGAGCCAAAGCGCCCGCGCCACAGTGCATGTGATGCATAGGGTTGGTGCTGTTGTTACTTTGCTGGTGGTGGCGGCTTATGCCATAGCCTTGTGGCGCAATAGTTCGGGTTTGATTAAAAACATGGCCAGCATAGTGCTGCTGCTGTTAGTGCTGCAATTTAGTTTGGGGCTTGCCAACGTGGTGCTGCATTTGCCTTTGGCCAATGCGGTGGCACATAACTTTGTGGCAGCCAATTTAGTCATGTGTCTGGTAGTGATTGGTTATCAGCTGCACAGAAACAAGGAGTCTGCTTATGCTTAAAGTTCTGGCTTTACCCCAACACTATAGTCAGCAATGGCGTGATTATTACCAGCTGACCAAACCTAAAGTCGTGGCGCTTTTAGTGCTGACGGCCTGGGTTGGCATGATGCTGGCGCAACCTAGGTTACCCAGATTTGGCCTGATGATAGCCGCCACTTTAGGCATAGGCTTATTATCCGCAGCCGCTGCGGCGATGAACCATATAGTGGATCAGCGCATCGATGCGCAAATGGCCCGCACTTATAACAGGCCAGTGGCCCGCGGCCGTTTATCAACGCAGCAGGCGGTGAAGTTTTCACTGCTGCTGGCAGGTTCTGGTTTTCTGCTGTTATTTATTGCCGTCAATCCACTGACCGCCTGGCTGACCTTAGCCAGTTTGTTTGGTTATGCCGTGGTCTACACCATGTTTTTAAAAAGGGCGACGCCGCAGAATATTGTCATAGGGGGTTTAGCCGGTGCTATGCCACCGCTGCTCGGCTGGACAGCCATGACGGCTGAAGTGCATGCCCATGCCTTGTTGCTGGTGATGATTATTTTCACCTGGACGCCTCCGCATTTCTGGGCTTTGGCTATTCATCGCCGTGACGATTATGCCAAAGTAAATATGCCAATGTTGCCTGTCACTCATGGCATTGAGTTCACCAAAAGTGCAATCTTCCTTTATACCCTGGTGCTGTTTTTGGTGTGCTTGCTGCCTTATCTGGTCGGTATGACAGGCGCTGTGTATTTGCTCGGCAGCACCATACTGAACTTAGGTTTTATCTGGTATGCCTGGCAGTTAAAGTTTAATGCCAAACCAGAAACTGCCATGGCAACTTTTAAGTTTTCGATTTGGCATCTGATGGTATTATTCCTGCTGTTGTTGCTGGACCATTATTGGTTGATATCAGCGCTTTAACAGGAAGATACTTTTTATGCAAAAGTGGTTAGGGGTTGTAGTGGCGGTTGTGGCTTTGGCTGCGGGTCTGTGGTTATCAGCCAGTTTTAAATCTGATCCCGCTGAGCCTGTGGCCGCTTTGGTCTACCCAAGTCCCAGAGCTTTGACTGAATTTAATTTGCTGGATGAACAAAATCAGCCAGTGGGATTAAAGGACTTGCAAGGACACTGGACGCTGGTTTTTGTCGGCTATACCCATTGCCCAGATATTTGCCCTATGACCATGGCGAAATTAGCGGGCATGTATCAGGACTTAGTCAAGCTGACACCAGAGCCATTAGAGATTTGGTTTGTCTCGGTCGACCCAAAACGGGATACACCAGAGCAACTGGCCCAATACATCACCTACTTTAAACAAGCTCCGATCAAAGCCAGAACAGCCGATCATAAAGACCTATTCCCTTTTATCCGCCAACTGGGCCTGATGTATGCGATTAATGATGGCGCAGAAGACCGATATACAGTCGATCACAGTGCCAGCATAACGCTACTAAACCCCCAAGGCGCTGTAGTAGCTATGTTTAAACCTGAAATGAAAGCAGGTGCTGTGCCGCTGATCAATAACCAGCAGTTCCTGGCGGATTATCCTTTGGTGATAGCAACTGCAGCCCGATAATCTGAAGGCGCTGCAACAAACTTCATTCCTTTCTTTACAAAATCAGGCTGCACGCCTTATGGTGGAACTGTATTCATAACAGCTGGTTATGAAGTAAACTCCAGCATAGAGCACAGCCTGATGAGAAAGTTTTTATCCCGCGCCTTAGCGCCACTACTGATTTTATCTGCGGTATTTAGCTTTAATTTAAGCGCCGAAGATTTTAGTCAGTATGGTCCAAAACAATTTAGCACCACTAATAAATGGACGGCTATAGTAGCCGCCTATGAGCCGGAAATTAAGGCGATTGACCAGGCCTTTGCAGAGCTTAAAGACGCAAAAATAGCAAAAACACTGACCATCCGCGGCGTTAAGTATCAACTGGGCCACTACAAAGGTGAACCCATAGTTATTTTTACCACGGGCGTCAGCGTGCCAAACGCCGCCATGACGATGCAAATGGCGCTGGATTATTTCCCTATTGAACGGGTGGTGATGATGGGGATAGCTGGTGCTGTGAATCCACAATTCCAGCCGGGCGATATCGCCATTCCTGAGCGTTGGTACTTCCACGATGAATCTGTGTATGCCAATCCTGACCCGGCCAAACCAGGCCAGTATATTCTGCCTGACTATTATGAGCAGGCGTTGGCCAGTTACAAAGAGCGTAATAAGCAGGATCCGCATTCACCCGCTTATGAAAACTTTGGTTATATCCATCCCGAAGAAATGGCCGTGGTTAAACAAGGCTGGGACGGCCCACAGCAAATGCCGTATTTCACCGCTACGCCACAACTCATTGAGCTGACAAAAAAAGCGGTCGCCACTATAGATCCTATCAAAATGCCATCTGGTCACCCAATCCAAATCAAAGTGGGTGGTAACGGTGTGACAGGCTCGGTGTTTTTGGACAACGCCCAGTATCGCCAATGGTTGCAAAAAGTATTTCAGGCCGAAGTGACTGAAATGGAATCAGCCGCGGTAGCTCAGGTCTGTTTTGTTAACGAAGTCGATTGGATAGTGATCCGCTCCGTCAGTGATTTAGCCGGCGGCCAACAAGGCAAAAATGCCGAAAATGTCTTTGATGCCATAGCATCAGGCACAGGCACTAAATTGCTGTTGGGATTACTGGATCAGATTGTGTTGGTGAAGCCATAGGTTGCAATCGCCGAAGGCATTGCAACGTTGTGCAATCGAAGGCATTACAACCGCTTATGATTTTATGTGCTGAATTTTTAATCTGTATATAGCTTATCATTTCCCCCTCCAGCCCAATCAACAGAATATACGCCTTGCTTGACCAACAAATGGAAGGTTGAGTAAGGCCAATCTGATACTTGTTCTACCCAGCCATGCTTCACCGGATTAAAATGTACATAGTCCATATGAGCGTTGAAATCGGTTTGATCGCGGATAAGGTGTTCCCAGTATCTGCGTTGCCAGATCCCTCTCTCACCACGTTTTTTTCTGCTTGAATCACAGGGTTCAGTTGCTGGCAAAGCTCTGGAAAATATCAGTTTGATTAGCCGCCAACGTAACGCGAAATTTGCGTCTCCCTGCGGCAGTTCGATAATACAATGCAGATGTTCAGGCAACACTACCCAAGCGTGAATGATAAAAGGATGCACCTGTTTTACCTGCCGAACCGCATGACGTAACAGGACTATATGCTCTGTTAGCAAACAGTTGTTGTGTCTTTGATGTAGGTTGACGGTAAAAAAATACGTTCCGCCTTCAAACCACAAGCGTCGGTAGTTCATAAGACAGAACAAAGTTAGGGATGAAGTTATAGGTGTAGATAAGAAAAACCGGAGAAGCAAGATGCATTGCCCTGCGGGCGAATGCATCCTACGTTTGTAGGTTGTAATCGCCGAAGGCGTTACAACCTTATGCTACTCCATCACCCAAGGCTGGGAATACCAGTAGAAATATCCCTTTTTACTTAACGAAGGCGCTGTGCAGTTGTAGCGCTTATGGCTGGTTTTGAGTTTTTGGCCAGCCTGAGCGCTAAAGGTATCGGCTTTTAGCCAGGTTACTTTGATAGGCTCACCATTGCTAAAACAATTCAGCTGGCTGGTTTTAAAATCTGAGCTGTCGATTTGTAATGTCAGAGTAGGCGGATTTGGGCCTTTCACCGGATCGGCGGCTATATAGGTTTTCACCGGTAAGGCTAGCGTTTTCAGTTTAGGTGTAAAGTGTTTCAGTGCTGCGTATTGGCTAGATGAAGGGTAACGCGGCAAACGGGTCATCAGGCTATTCAGGCCGACGGCACCGGATTGTTGGCCTATGCCAACAAAGCCCATGTGTTTCACCATCTGCTCCAGCTCGCCACTAAATTCGCCATAAGGGTAAGCCAGCCATTTGTGTTTGATACCTAACTGCTGTTCCAGCTGAGTTTGCGCCAGCAAAATATCGGCTTTCACTCTTTTCAGCCAAGTCGCTTTGCTTTCGCCTTTATTGGGCGCGGCCAGATGATCATGGTAGGAGCTATGGTTGGCAATAATAACGCCGTCTTTTTGCAGCTGTTTGATTTGCTGCCAGCTCATCACTGGGCCTTCTTTACGGTCTATTAAAGCCGGACTTAAAAACACCGTATAAGGGAACCCAAACTCCTGCAAAATCGGGTGGGCCTGCAGATAGATATTGTCAAAACCATCGTCAAAAGTGATCACCACAGCGTTGTCAGCTGGTTCTTTACCTTGTTGCAGCTGTGCTAACAAAGTATCTAAACCTATCACCTGATACTGATGGTCTTTTAAATACTGCAAATGGACCCGAAATTCTCCCGGCGTGACGCTGGTGGAACGAGGCGTCTGAGTGCTGACATGATGGTACTGCAAAATAATAGCGGCGAAGCTTGGGAAGCTTAGTAAAACCAACAAAAAGGCCAGCAATTTCATTTCAGAACTCCTTTTGACATATATACCCAAGTGACCTCAAGATGCGAGTTTCAGAGCCGCAGGGCGCTTGCAATGCAAGGCAGCCTGGTGAAGCAATGTCGACACCTTGCGAGACAGGCTAACACCGCAGTGCAATGGCCCTGCGACTCCCAAAGGGCGGGGTTAAAAGCGCTTTATGCCGCGTTAACTGTTGTCGCTTTAGAGCCACTGAAGCTTCCAACAGCTGCCTTGCCTAAAGCGCTTTTATCTCCCGCTGAATTCTGCATCTTGAAGTTACTTGGGTATATACAACAAAGGCCACATCAAGTGGCCTCTGTAGCTTATACAAACAACAGCTTAATAGTAAGAATGCTCACCACGCTGGTGATCCGTCACATCCCGTACTGCGGTTAATTCACCGGCAAAACGTTGCAGTAGTTCTTTTTCGATACCTTCTTTTAAGGTTAAATCGACTTGCGAACAACCGTTACAGCCGCCACCAAATTGCAGCACAGCTACGCCGTCGTCTGTCAATTCAACCACTGAAACCCGGCCACCGTGGTTGGCTAATTGTGGGTTGATTTCGGCGTCAATAACGTATTGTACTTTTTCCTTCAGCGAAGCGTCGTCATTCACCTTACGTACTTTGGCGTTTGGCGCTTTTAACGTCAGCTGAGAACCCATCTGATCGGTAACAAAATCGATTTCGGCGTCGACTAAAAAGGGTTTGCTTTCCGCATCCACTATGGCCATAAAGCCGTCAAATGGCAGCTCTAAATCTGTGCTTTCTACCGCGTCGGCAGGGCAGTAGGACACGCCACATTCCGCAGAAACAGTGCCCGGGTTGACCACGAAGACTCGGATATGAGTGCCGGCGGCCTGTTTTTCCAGCAGCTTACGAAAATGGCTCTGCGCCTGTTCAGAAATGGTGATCATCGGTAGTACCTGACTAAATTACTAGGTTAATGGCTATGATACTCTGACTTCTTGTGCCTTGCCAGCCCCGCTTGTCGGGCCGGACTTTTTATTGCTAAGGTAGCGGCCAGAAAGGGAGAACAACAATGTACAAAATAACAACTATCATCAGTGCCTTAGTATTGGGGCTTTGCAGCCAGTTCTCAATGGCAGCACCACAAAGCCCGGAACAATTTTTTGGTTATCCTGTCGGCGAATGGCATTTACGCCATGATCAAATTCAAATGTACTTCCATCAACTGGCTGCCGGTTCAGACAAAGCCCAGCTGGAAATTATTGGCCGCACTCATGAACAAAAACCCTTATTGCAGCTGATTATTTCATCCCCGGAAAACTTAAAAAAGCTGGAGCAAATCCGCTTGCAGCACCTGACTCAGCTATCGACAGGTACTGAACTGGCGGACGATTTACCGCTGATCGTCTGGCTGGGGTATGGCGTGCATGGCAATGAATCCAGTGGCCCTAATGCATCGGTGCAGGTTGCGCATCATTTATTAACCAGCACAGAGGCCGAAGTGCAAGACTGGCTGAAAAACGCCGTTATTTTGATCCAGCCCAGTTTAAACCCTGACGGCTTAGAGCGTTTTGCCACCTGGGCCAATATGCACAAAGGCAAATCGCCAGTGGCCGATCCGCAAAGCCGCGAGCATATTGAACCCTGGCCTAATGGTCGTCCTAACCATTATTGGTTTGACTTAAACCGCGACTGGCTGCCGTTAGAACATCCGGAAAGTCGTGCCCGTATCGCTCAGTTTTATAAATGGCGGCCTGCTGTGGTCGGTGATTTTCATGAAATGGGCCCAAACAGCACTTTCTTTTTCCAGCCTGGTATTCCAACCCGGACTTATCCATTAACGCCAACCGCTAATCAACAACTGACAGCGAAAATTGCCGATTACCATGCCGCAGCTTTGGATAAAAAAGGCCGTTTGTATTACACCGAAGAAAGTTTTGACGATTTTTATGTAGGTAAAGGCTCAACTTACCCGGACGTCAACGCCAGTGTTGGGATTTTGTTTGAGCAGGCCAGTAGCCGAGGTCATTTACAGGACAGCATTAATGGGCCTTTGCCTTTTAGCAAAACTGTGGAAAATCAGTATATTACTTCGCTATCGACCCTTCGCGGTTCAGTGGCGCAGAAAAAAGCGCTGCAAAGTTATCAAAAAGCTTTTGTGCTGGAGTCTGAACGCTTAGCAGCAGATGACTCGACTCAGGGTTATGTGATTGCAGAAGCTGCGGATAAAACCCGTTTAGAAGCCTTGCTGGCGTTGTTAAAACAGCATCAGATCAAAGCTTACCCAATCAATGAGCGTTGGCAGCAAAAAGGTCAGACTTATCAAAAAGGTCAGGCTTATTATATTCCGCTGCAACAACCACAGTACCTATTGTTAAAAGCGGCGTTCAGCACTCAGACCAACTTTCAGGACAATACCTTTTACGATGTGTCAGCCTGGACTTTACCTTATGCTTTTAATATTGAATTCAGCACAGTAGGCCGCAAGCCTTCTGGTGTGGCTGAAGACGCCTGGTCGCCACAGTCAGAGTCTGTGCTGACGCCATCCGCCGGTGCTTATGCCTATGCATTTGACTGGGCCGACCAAAAGGCACCCTTGTTGACTCAGGCGCTGTTGGATCAAGGTGTGGTATTACGCGCTGCCAGCAAGCCATTTTTTGCTAAAACTGCTGACGGAGAACAAGCTTTTAGTGCCGGAGCTATCGTCATTGCCGCTGGTTTGCAGCAGCACAACAACTGGTTTGAACTTTTAGGTAAAGCTCAGCAACAAGCAGGTTTAGCTATCACAGCTCTTACGTCAGGCTTAACCGCCAAGGGCCAGGATTTAGGCAGCAATGGTTTTGTGCCTGTGACTAAACCTAATGTACTGTTGGTGGCAGGCCCTGATGTCAATTCCACTGAGGCAGGCGAAGTTTGGTTTAATCTGGAAAAACTGGCGGGTGTATCACCAAGTCTGATCGAACCACAACGTTTAGGTCGGGTCGATTTGTCGCGCTACACTCACATTATTTTGCCGGATGGCAGTTACAACAGCTTGCAGCAAAAAGAGCAGCAATTGCTGAATGACTGGGCGAAAAAAGGCGGTGTGTTGTGGGGCCATAAAGGCGGTGCCGCATTTCTGGTGCGCTCAGGTTTGCTGAAAACCAAAGCCTGGAATTCAGCAGATATGAGTATGTTGATTGTTGATCAAGGTTTAAGTTATGCCGATAAAGAAAGTCTGGCTGGTCAGCGCCGTATTGCCGGTGCTATTTATCAGACGCAACTGGATTTAAGTCATCCTTTAACTTTTGGCCTGTCGAATAAAAACCTGCCTGTGTTTAAAAACGGCACCTTCTTATTAGCCCCCAGTGAAGAGCCTTTTATCAATGTGGCTTTGTATACAGATAAACCTCAACTGGCAGGTTATACCGCGCCTGAATACGTCAGCCGTATCGCTGAAGGTGCGGCAGTCGTTGCGCATAATCATGGCGAAGGCCGGGTTATTGGCATGACAGATAACCCGGTGTTCCGCGGCTATTTTGTCGGTTCCAGCCGCTTACTGATCAACGCGCTGTATTTTGGCAAAATGTTCAGCGCCGAATCCTCTGATGGTGAAGGCGAAGAAGCACACTAAAATGCCCTGGTGATGGCCAGAGTCCAGACGCTGACGGTCTGGACTCCTTTGGCTTTCAGTAAAGAGCTCAGATAATCCAGAGTAGCCCCTGTTGTAATGACGTCGTCCACCAAAGTGACATGAGCGGGCAGGGGGCGCTGTTGCAGCTGAATCTTACCTTTTAAATTCGCCAGCCGCTCTTTGCGATTCAACCCAATTTGATGGGGCACTAAATCCGGACTTTGAAATAATCCGACACAAGGTTTTTGCCAGGCAATGGCGAGTTGCTGTGCCAGCAGTTTGGCCTGATTAAAGCCTCGTTCCTGCAACCTTTTGTTGGATACCGGTGTATAGCTGACGCAGTCCGGCAAGGGGCCGCCTTGTTGTTGGTAAAGCTGTGCATGCTGATACAGCAACTGACATAACAACTCCCCTGCGGCCTGCTGGTGCTGAAATTTCCACTGACTGATCCAATGCCTATAAGGTTGTCTGTACCAACTTAAGCTGTAAAGACTGTCAAATCTGGGTCTGGTGAAGCCTTGCGCCACTTGAGGTAATAACAAGGCATTGTGTTCAACCCAACTTAAATCCAATTTGGGTAACTGAGCATGACAATAATCGCACAGCTGGGCCTGTGGCTGTTGCACCTGCATCTGGCACCAGAGGCAGCTATTTGGCGCCAGTCTATGCACCAGTTGCTGCAACAAAGTCGCTTGCATCTGCATCCCTGCTTTGATAAAAGGCCAGACATAACAACAAGTATGGTCGAGCGGATGAGCGAACAAATAAAATTTAGCCAAAACCCAGTGGTGTTGTTGCATGGATGGGGTTTAAACCATCAGGTCTGGTCGCAGCTTGTGTTGGCCTTGCCGGCAGAGTTAACTATTCATACGCCTGATTTACCTGGTTTTGGTTTATCTCCTTGTCCGGTTTCTTATGATATCGATAGCGTCTTGGCCCAACTTGCTGAACAAATCCCGGATCAAAGCACTGTGGTTGGATGGTCTTTAGGGGGCTTACTAGCCATAGCCTTAGCCAGCCGTTATCCGGATAAAGTGAAAAAACTGGGTTTAATTGCCAGTTCGCCCTGCTTTATGGCAAAAGACAACTGGCCTGGCATGGAAAGCCGGGTGATGCAGCAATTTGCAGGACAGTTGCAGCGGGATCTGGCTTTAACAGTGGAGCGTTTTCTGGCGATTCAGGCCATGGGCAGCAGCACAGCGCGGCAGGATATTAAACCATTAAAACAAGCCGTATTGAGTTTAGCTTTGCCATCAGCCACAGCTTTACAAGGTGGACTGGAGTTATTGGCGACTTTGGATTTGCGGCAAGAGTTTGCCGCTTTAACGCAGCCGGTTTTTAGCATTTTAGGGCGTTTGGACTCCTTAGTTCCTGTTGCTATAGCCCCTTTATTACAAAATCTACGGCCTGATTTACAGATAGGGATACTGCCAAAAGCCTCGCATGCACCTTTTATCTCTCATCAACAGGAGTTTATTTCCCTGTTACAGCCACACCTATCCGCATAAATCTTAACTAAATTAGAAAAATCTGCATTTTGGCGGCAAATAATTGCCGTCAGGCTTTTGTTTTGTCGAAAAATGGCTAATAATTATCCAGTTAAATTACTCTGTTTCATTAGTCAACGAGGTCATGATGGAAATCAGTTCAGCCTTTACGAGCGGTTTTCAGGGCTTTCAGCGCGCATCAGACGCTGTGACTGAAGCGAGCGTAAATATAAATCAGCAAACTGCCCAAAGCAGTAATCAGCGTGCACTGGAAACTCCGGTTGAGCCAAGTACTGGCCCATCGATAGAGCAAAGTCTGGTGACATTAGCGAATGAACAAATTAACGCTGAAGCCAATATGAAGTCTATAAAAACTGCGGACGAAATGTTGGGTTCAATTATCGATTTAAGGGTGTAACTAAACTTTATGTTACTGACTTCAAATTACCCAAATGTGCCATTGCACACTGGTAATCCGGCCATGGATATGGCCCGGCGCGATAACCTGCGCCGTGAAGTTATTGAACCTGTTGCAGCTATGGAACGCTCCGCTGCTGAAAAAGGCCTGATGGCCGACGAAAAGAGCCGCAACGGCAACAGTTCTGCTCCAATCACTTATGAAGATGTAAAAACTAAAGGTCTGGAATACCGCCAGGCTGTAGTTGAAAAAGACCCGCAATCTGGTTCTGAGCAAGAAAAACAAAGTGCCTCTGAGCAGGAAAAAGACGACCCGCAGCAGCAAAAAGAAGAACAGACTGAACAGAAAACCATTGCTGAATTAAAAGCCCGTGATCAGGAAGTTAAAGTTCACGAACAGGCGCATGCAGCCTTAGGTGGCCAGTATGCCGGTGCTCCAAGCTACGAATACGAAACGGGTCCTGATGGTCAGCAATATGCGACTGGCGGTGAAGTCCGTATTGATGTGTCTGAAGTACCAAATGATCCACGGGCTACCATTCAAAAAATGCAGCAAGTCAAAGCTGCAGCTTTGGCGCCGGCTGAACCGTCAAGTGCAGATCGCTCTGTAGCAGCTCAGGCCAGTCGCACTTTAATGGAAGCTCAGGCCGATTTGGCCGCAGAAATTGCGAAGGCGGCGACAACAAGTCCCGCTAAAACAACACAAACGGCTTCCTCTGATGCTGCAGAGTGGGAGCCCTACGAAGCGCCAGTGAATAACGAGGCCAATGATTTTGCTCCTGCCGATTTTAAATCCCTGCAACGTGACCCTTTAATGTCGCTGCGCTCTGATGTGATTTCAGGTTTTTACGCTAAAGCAACCCAACCGGCACAGCGGCCTTTATTGCAAATGGCTTAATCCAAATCTTAAAAATAAAGGCCGGGAATTCCCGGCCTTTATTTTTTCAAAAACGCGAATTACTTCTTCATTTTGGCAAAGGCCTGAGCAAAAGCGTCGCCCATGGCTGCATTTGGAGTTTCAGGAGTTTTTGCGGCTTTCGCCGGTCTGCTCTGATTTGCTCCAGAAGCACGTGGTGCATCTTTTCCTGCGCCGCCAGCACCTTTCACTGCAGGTTGTTCGTCCATTCGCATTGTTAGCGCTATACGTTTACGATCCAGTTCGACTTCCAGCACTTTCACTTTGACGATATCGCCAGCTTTTACCACTTGATGCGGATCTGAGACAAACTTGTCAGTTAAAGATGAAATATGCACTAAGCCGTCCTGGTGCACGCCGATATCCACAAAAGCACCAAAGTTGGTGACGTTGGTAACAACGCCTTCCAGCAACATGCCTGGCTTTAAGTCGGCCATGGTTTCTACGCCATCTTTAAACACAGCTGTTTTAAACTCAGGGCGTGGGTCACGGCCCGGTTTATCCAGCTCTTTGATGACGTCTTCTACTGTAGGCAAACCAAAATGTTCATCAACAAAGTCAGCGGGGTTCAGGCTTTTTAAGAAAGCACTGTTGCCCAGCAATTGCTCAATAGGCTGACCAAATTTCGCCAGGATTTTTTCCACTAAAGGATAAGCTTCCGGGTGAACTGAAGAGGAGTCCAACGGATCCGAGCCTTTGTTGATACGCAGGAAACCTGCCGCCTGTTCGTAGGCTTTAGGGCCTAAACGGGCTACTTTCAGAAGATCTTTGCGCTGCTGGAAGCGACCATGGGTATCGCGGTACACCACAATGTTTTGCGCCAGCGTTTTGTTTAAACCAGCTACACGAGCCAATAAAGGCACTGAGGCCATATTTAAATCGACACCTACGGCGTTTACGCAGTCTTCGACTACTGCGTCCAGTGACTTAGCCAGCAAGCTTTGGTTGACGTCATGTTGGTACTGCCCGACACCTATAGCTTTAGGCTCCACTTTCACCAGCTCAGCCAGCGGGTCTTGTAAGCGACGGCCTATAGAGACAGCGCCGCGTAAGGATACATCCAGATCCGGGAATTCCTGTGAAGCCAGTTCTGAGGCTGAATACACCGAAGCGCCGGCTTCAGACACCATAATTTTGCTGATATTTTGTTCTGGCAGCAGTTTGATCACATCGGCCGCTAACTTGTCGGTTTCGCGTGAAGCTGTACCGTTACCAATAGCGATTAACTCAATTTTATGTTGTTTAGCTAAAGCAGCTAAAGTGCGGACTGATTTGTCCCAGTGATTTTGTGGCGCATGAGGGAATATAGTGGTCTGGTCCACCAGCTTGCCGGTTTCATCAATAGCCGTGACTTTTACACCAGTACGTAAACCCGGGTCCAGCGCCAGGGTCGCACGCATACCGGCAGGAGCTGCCATTAATAAGTCTTTTAAGTTACGGGCAAATACTTTAATGGCTTCTTCTTCCGCTTGCTCACGCAATTCGCCTAACAAGTCATTTTCTAAATGCAGGTGTAATTTTACTTTCCAGGTCCATTGCACAACAGTACGCAGAAAATCATCTGCAGCACGGCCTTGCTGGCGGATATCAAAATGATTGGCGATCATTTGCTCACAGATGGCATGAGCAGAAGCGTCGTCGGCATCAGGTTGCAATTGCAGGTTTAAAATACCTTCATTGCGGCCACGGAACATCGCCAAAGCGCGGTGGGACGGCACTGTTTTAAAAGTTTCTTTGTGTTCAAAATAATCGCGAAACTTAGCGCCTTCCTGCTCTTTTCCTGCCACCATGCTGCTTTTCAGCACAGCGTTCTGGCTTAAATGACGACGTAATTTCGCCAGTAAAGCAGCATCTTCAGCAAAACGTTCCATCAGAATGTATTTCACGCCATCCAGCACAGCTTTGGTATCAGCAAAACCCGCTTCTACATTTAAATAGCTGGCCGCTTGTTGCTCAGGCACTAAAGTTGGGTTGTTAAATAAAGCGTCAGCTAAAGGTTCTAAACCTGCTTCAATGGCTATCTGACCTTTAGTGCGGCGTTTGGCTTTGTAAGGCAAATACAAATCTTCTAAACGGGTTTTATTGTCAGCTGCCAATAATTCCTGTTTTAACTCTGGTGTCAGTTTGCCTTGTTCATCTATGGTTTTGATAATGACCTGACGTCTGTCTTCCAGTTCACGTAAATAAGTTAAACGTACATCCAGGTTACGCAGCTGGGTATCATCCAGGCCACCTGTCACTTCTTTACGGTAACGGGCGATAAAAGGCACAGTAGCGCCTTCATCCATCAGCTGTATAGCTGCGGCAACCTGCTCTGGGCGTGCGGAAATTTCCAGAGCAATTTGTTTAATGATCATAGACATAACTTAAAGCTTCCTTAGCATCTGGCGACCTTACACCAAGTAAAAGCCAGACTGGTTCTTATCAACTGCGGCAATTGTCCACTGTTAGGGCTAAAAAATCCAATAGCAAAACGCTGAAGCGTCCGTACTCTGCACTGAATGGCTAGCTTAACCAGCCAAGCACTTTACGTTTCCAGTCTGCATATGGCGCAAAACGCACAGGCGGCTCAGGCCAGAGTGGACGTTTTAGTACAGACTTCAAATGACTAAACTGCTCAAAACCTGCTTTGCCAGAATACTGGCCCATGCCACTCGGACCTACGCCACCAAAAGGAAGTTCAGACACAGCCATAAACATCAGCACATCGTTAATACACTGACTGCCACAGCTGATTTGCTCTACCCACTGCTGTTGCTGCGTGCTGTTATTACTGAACAAATAGGCCGACAGCGGCTTATCGCGCTTTTGCACAAAACGTACAGCTGCATCAAAACTACTTATAGGGAGTAGAGGGAGTACAGGACCAAAAATTTCTTCCGTCATCAGGCGGCTATCAAGCGGCGGGTCCAACACTAACGTAGGGCTGAAATACAGCTGCTCTTCATCCACCACACCACCACAATAAACATCAAGGCCATCCAGATAACTTCGCACCCGCTGCAAATGGCGTAGATTAATAATGCGGCCATAGTCAGGGCTAAGTTTAGGATCATCACCATACATCTGGTGTAACTGCGCCTTAATTTCTTCAGCCAAAGCCTGGGCAATATCTTTATGCGCCAGAATATAATCCGGTGCTATACAGGTTTGGCCTGCATTGAGCCATTTACCCCAGGCGATACGCTGTGCTGTCAGTTTTAAATCTGCACTGCTGTCGACATAAACCGGGCTTTTGCCACCCAGTTCTAAAGTCACTGGCGTTAAATGTTCGGCAGCGGCGCGTAATACAATTTTGCCGACCTGGCCGTTGCCTGTGTACATAATATGGTCAAAAGGCAACTTCAATAATTCTGTGGTCTCTGCTACGCCGCCTTCAATTACTACTACAGCTTCTTTATCCAGATACAAAGGCAGCAGGCGAGCAATTATGGCTGATGTAGCAGGCGCTAATTCTGAGGGTTTTACCACAGCACAGTTACCGGCAGATAACACAGCAACTAAAGGCGCTAAGGCCAGCTGCAACGGGTAATTCCAGGCGCTGATAATAAGCACTGACCCATAAGGTTCAGGCTGAATAAAAGCCATAGCAGGAAAAGTGCGAAGCCCAGTGCCAACCCTGCGAGGTCTGGCCCAACTGGTTAGTTTTTTAAGGCAGTGTTTAATGTCGGTGTGCAGGTAATTGATTTCACTCAACAGTGCTTCAAAGGCTGGTTTTCCCAGGTCCTGTTGCAAGGCGTGTAATAGCTCGCTTTCATGTGTACTCAGTAACAACTGAAGCTGTTTTAGTTGTTGTTTACGCCAGTTCAGATCTTTAGTCACGCCGCTGGCAAAATACTGCTGTTGTTGACTCAATACTTGCTGATACATAACACACCTTAGCTTTTGGCTTGTGGATACCAGATTTTGTTAATCCACCATTCTTTCATTCCGGTGGGGGTGGGCACTTGCACTTCATCATCTACTTGTTTTTTGATCAAAGCACGGGCCATAGGTGCATCTATCGAAATGTAATCATTGCGGCCATAAATTTCATCAGGCCCAACAATACGAAAGGTCAGTTGTTCACCTTCGCTGTTTTCAATTTCAACCCAGGCACCAAAAAACACCCGGCCATTTTGCTCAGGTGAATAATCCACAACTTTGATGACTTCTAAGCGTTTACGTAAATACCGGACTCTTCTGTCTATTTCTCGTAGCAGTTTCTTGTTGTATTGATATTAGTACCACTATGTTTTACATACTATTAAGCAGGTGATATCGCCGATCTACGCTATTTTTACCTAATTCTAACTGATATTTGCAGTTAATAGAGCCATAAACTATATAACTATAACTAATACTCATCGGCTTTTGTTGCAGATGGAATACGTAATTAAGCGCAGAGTTAGATATCGAGCCTATGATTCCAGCAAACCCCTCATAGTGCATGCAATTTTTACTCATTCAGGTTTGTTGTTATCTCACCTTCGTTTTTTAGAACGGAACCGTTATAAATCACCTTCTTGGCATGAGAGGAGCGCTTTTGCAGTTGAGCTTTTACTACGCTTTATACAAACGCAACAAAATCACGCAGTCTCCGCTACAGAGTTACTTCGTTCCTTTGTTAACTGCCTTTGCTTTGGCACTATTGAGACCGATGGAACAGATCAAACAGCACTTTATTGGTTGGCACGTCGAGTAGATGACTCAAATACCTTACTTGGCCATATTAATGCCTATTGCGATTATCTGGATGAAGTAAATGGACAAGATTTACCAAAGTTAAATCCGTGGAGAAAAGCCACTACCGCTGAAGAAAAAATGCTGTGGTGCGCTTATTATCGTCGGTCAGCAAACTGCTTTCTTAATTATTTGTATCAGCCGGATAAAGAACAGATGAGAAGGGTAAGGTCTGTTCACTCCCTGGCAAATCCGTTAATTCAGATCGAGTCAGTTTTCCGATTTCCAGAGGAAGTGTTTGGGAAATTATTAAAGTATGGCTTCCAGCATCAAGATGGCTCTGCTGACTATGGCAGCATATTAATTTTACTGTTGATGCACTTTGGGGGACTTCGGTTATCTGAATGTTTCCAAATTTTTACTCATGATATTTCGATAAATCTTTCAACTCAGGCATCAACCGTAAAGGTTTTTCACCCGAGCGCAGGAGCAAGCCCGGATCCCCTATTCGGAAATCGTAGGCAATATTTAATCACTAAGTATCGGATGCAACCAAGAAACGATTATCACAGAACCCACACACTCTATTCAGGTTGGAAGAATCCACTACTAACAAACAAAGACTATTCCTTTACTGTCCTCTTTTTTCCAGAAACTGCAGCACAGCTTTTTACACAATATCTGCAACTTTATCTGAATAATCTGCCAGAAATTAATCATCCGTATTTGATATCTAATAGTTCGGGAAGGCCGGATACAAAGAGAAATTTTATAAAAAAGTATCAAGTTGCTCTAAGCCGTATAGGTCTCAAAATAGCTAAACATGATGGGTTATCGCCTCATGGGCACCGTCATTCTTATGGTTATCGTTTGGCTGAAGCTGGCTTTTCACAAATAGAAATACAGAAAGCCATGCACCACAAAAGCCCAGAGAGCTGCTTGGTTTACATCAAGCCAACTGAATCTGAAGTAAGAGATAAAATCAGGCGAATTCGATGTTGACACAAACACACCCGATTTATCCGACGCTCTCTGAATGCATGAATGTAGTAATTCGAATGAATGTCAGGTCTAAAAAAGAGTACTCCAAAAGATTCGGAGAAGACTCATATTTGCCAGCCTTCCCTGACCGAGTTTATGCGAGTGAATGGGTTGGGTGGCGTCATTTTCTCGGTAAAGACAACCACACATGCTATGCAACTATGGGAGAAGCTAAGCAAGCCGTCCGTCGACTTGGTATTCAATCAAAGACTGAATACCAAAGAAGATATAACGAAGACAAGCTTTTGCCATCACAACCAACTAGAGCATATCAGTCCGATTGGCTGCATTGGGCTGACTTCTTAGGTATTCCGGACTCCAGATTTTACAGCACATTGGCTGGAGCGCAGCAAGCTGCGCTTAGGCTTGGTACAACAACCACTACAGAATATAAAAGAAAGTATAAAAGTGATCCCTACCTACCCGCCAATCCCGCTGCAACGTATCAAGGAGAATGGCTTGGTTGGGACCATTTTTTTCTTAGAGAAAAAGTCCCATTTTACAGTTCTTTAGCCGAGGCCAGTCTATCAGCTCTTCGACTCGGTATAGGGTCTTGTACTGAGTATAATCGGCGATACAAAGAGGATGCTCGCTTACCTTCTTCTCCAGGAGATACATATAAACATGAATGGTCCGGTTGGCTAAAATTCTTAGGCAAAGACAGTAAAACATTCTATAAAACGCTAGCTGAGGCACGCGAAGCAGTTCTAGGGATGGGCATTAAAAACAGTACCGATTATGGTAGGAGGTACAAGGAGGACGCTCGATTACCATCACGGCTCAGCGATATCTACAAAAATGAATGGTGTAGTTGGAATGATTTTTTTCGTGATTCAAAAGCGAGTTTTTATAGTACGTTATCTGAAGTGAAGAAAGCAACTGAACAACTAGGCATTAAGACAAGTACAGAATATTACAAGAATTATAAAAAAGATGTTCGGTTGCCTTCGTCTCTTGATCTTGTTTATAAGGACGAATGGCTAGGTTGGCGTGATTTCTTAGATAAAGCAACGCCTTATACAAGTTTAGTAGAAGCAAGCGATGCATCGTTCAGGCTGAAAATTCAGTCGAGTAACGAATATCACATGCGATACAAAGAGGACAACCGTCTACCTGCTCATCCAAATCTATCTTATAAAAACGAATGGTTAGGTTGGCATCATTTTCTGCAGAAAAAAAAGCCTAAATTTTATAGTATATTATCTGACGCAAGTCTCGCAGCACATAAGCTTCTAATAATATCCGGTAGAGATTATTTTAATCGTTGCAAAGAAGATGCTCGTTTACCAATAAATCCAAGAGAATATTACAAGGATGAATGGCAAGGGTGGCATCACTTTTTAGGTAAAAATAAAGCCTATTTTTATAGTTCGTTAGCGGATGCTCGCCAAGCAATTTTGCGCTTAAGTATAATATCTAGCTCCGATTATTACCGAAAATATAAAGAAGATCCCAGATTACCTAGAGCGCCTGACGTTTACTATGCGTCAGAATGGAAATCATGGATAGATACGTGCTTGCCAGACACAATATCGACAGTTCAGCAACTTAAGCAGGCTTGTAAAGTTCTACAAATAAAAGACTCACAGCAATATAGGGAGGCTAGAAAACAGACAAAACTACTTCCTTCACATCCAGAACGACTCGATAACTGGAGTGACTGGTATGAATTACTAGATATACCGATTCCTTATGAATATTCTCACTTAGTGAGCTTGATCAGAAGCGCGGGATGCCAGAACTTAGGAGATTATAAAAAATATAGAGCAGAAGCTTGTGATCCTAGAATACCATCTTCACCGTTTGAAACATATGAGAAATCAGGCTGGACTAATACATATGATTTCTTCGGAAAACCTAGACCATATCAAACAAGGTATTTCGAGAGTGAATGGAAACCATGGGCAATTTGTATAACTGAGTTTCTCAAACAGGCTCGTGGTTCTACAACAAAGCAACAAGAGCTGTGCCAATTCGTACGAGAGTATATTCAGGCGGAAAAGCTTGATTACTCACCTCATGATTTCCTCGTCAGAACTAAAGTAAATATTAAACCGTTAATTGATTTACTTAACCAACTATCTGTCAAGAAGAAAAAACGGCAACTATATTCAATAAATGAATTTTTAGATTGGATTATTCAGACGGATCTAACTATTGAAGATGAACATACAGGAGAAATCCTGCGAATAAAAAACGCAGCTAACCCCTTTAAACACATCAACTTTGATGACGAGCAATACGTACCAACAGTCAATGAGACGGCCAAACCAGCATTGCCCTATCAGTTTGTGAAGGCAGGTCGAGATTGGATTTTTCCAGTTGATTCCGCGTTGAAAGCTACCTCGTACGGTGACTTAAATCACCTACACAAATTTGCTGCTGATTGGATTCCAATTTCAGACCCCGCTGTACTTGACTGCAACGATTCAGACTGTGTGATCAAAACTGAGCGTGGCAGGGTTTACTTGTGGAATCCAATATTCTGGACATATACCTACTCATTAATGCAGTTGCCAGCGCGAGGTATGCAAATAGTTTACTGCGACTCGGGTGAAATGGATGAGGAAATTCCCGACTTCAAGCATGGAAATTTGATTTGGCTGAAGAATCCATCAAAAAATGCGGGACTTACCAGAAAACAAGGAATGATATATAAAACAGAAAATGGCGATTTTGGAGTTCACTACACGTCAAACAAGACACAATTATATGGTGAGGGTTACTCTATACCATATATGCCTACAGAGCTTGCTTACTGGCTTGTAAAACTACGCAAGTGGCAACAAAAGTATAACTCAATCGCGAAACCAACACCTTGGTTAGAATGTAAGCGTACTAACTTGAATGAAATCCAACGAAAGCACAAAGGAGTTAACTGCTTTTTATTCAGAGATATGTATGACAATGAACCAGGAAGCTTTGGTGGACGACTCACCGACCGATTAGCTGCTTCGCTATTTTTTTCTGCTGGTGATGAGGCAGCTCTTTCCACATACAAAGATCTTAACTTTAAAGATATTGGTTTGCAGCTTGCTGATGAGCAATCTCTTACCTTATCCCGGTTTTGCTCTAATTTTACCCCGCATTCTATGCGAGTTAGTCTAATCAACGCGTATGCGTTTGAATTTGGCTTGCCCATAGAAGTAATCATGAAACTTGTCGGTCATGCTTCCATAGTCATGTCTGTGTATTATCTTAAAAGTGGTTTGGTGCGACAAAAAGTCGAACTCGGGGAAAAACAGGCATTTACCAACGCCCAGGAAAATGCGAGGCGATTCCTCGAGGATTATGGAATAGAAGAGTATCGACAGCAGTTAACTTCAAACAACCCAGAGATCCTAAATGTCTTAAGCAACCAAAATCCATCAAGTGTTTACCTATGGAAAGATTTTGGTATTTGCCCAGTCGGAGGTAACAGTTGTAACAGTGGCGGTGATGTTGTTGCAATTGGTTCAAACCTTTATAACGCTGTACCTGCAGGATACATTGGCGAACAAAACTGCCCACGCTGCAGATTCTTTGTTACTGGTCCTGCATTCTTAATGGGGCTAGCAGCGCTTTACAATGAGTTAACTCTGGCATTGAGCGTGCAAGCATCGCGACATAGTGAACTGCAGAAAGAGCTTCAAGAGATTGTTTACAAAATCGAACTTGTTTCACATCAACAGTATGAAAACCTCAAAATCTCCGCAGTTAACCATGAGCTGGCTACCGAAAAGGCATCACTTCAAGCCGCAAGAAGAAAACTTAATTCAGAAATAGAGACCAGAGCTAAAAAGATGGATATGTTCCTGACAGATCTCAATTTCTTGTATCGACATATTCAAAACAGCAGAGCTATCACCCAAAACATAACTTCAGACGAAACAAAGCTGCAGCTTATTGTTCCCAAGCAAATTGATTTCGAAGTTGAACTTGAAGAAAGCACGCAATTCCGCTTGCTATCTGAAGTTTGTGAAAATGCTGAACTTTTTCATAGCTGTAGCAGCGAATTAGCAGTAGTTAAACGGAGTCAGGCTCTCGATAGAGTGATGATTAATAACGGTATGACTCCTCATTTACTTTTGTTAAGTGAGCGGGAGCAGATAACTGTTGGGAATCAGCTAACTCAGTTGATGTATGCAAGGATTCATAGCTGGGAAACAATTGACCGGTTAATTTCTGGCGAGCTGACGCTAAAGGATCTAGACAGTGATATGCATTTGACTGCCAGCGATATTAAGAAGGTCTTTGCTAGAGCCAGACCAATTGCAATAGGAGATATAAAATGATACCAATCACTCCTGAACAAGTTTTGGAACAGCTTTGCGTCAATGCTTCGGAACGTACCGTTGAATCTCTAAAATCTGTCTATCAGGTTTGTAGAGAACAGCAAGAACGTGGCCTTACCGATTTCAGTTTCAGTACTATTGCAAGGCTAGGTAAAGGTAGAGGAGTGCCAGCAGCGCAAAGCATTCGCAATAAGACAGGAGATCACTTCAAAACTCTTATTGCTGCATTTGCTTTGGTAACAAGCACAACTTGCGGAGCCCAAGTTAAATGCAACGTTTCTAAAACGTTAGCCTGGATTGATGCAATCACAGATCCGGTTCTTAAGTTGCAGGTCAATATCTTGTATTCGCAAAAAAAAGAGGCAGAGCGCTTACTTCAGGCTGTGGTTCCTATAGATCAGCATATTGAGATCCATGATCACATTGGCGCAACTTCTACCAATTCAAGATTAACAGATCTTGAGCGCGAAGCATTTGAGTACCTACTATCTGATGAATTTCGCAGAATTGAAGGTTTGGAACATGGCCCAAGGGGCTGTATAGTGCGAATCGACACTCAGAAAACTTTCTTCCCAGTCGCGACCTTGGACGCTCTGAACAAAGCTTTACTGCATTTATAAACTATACAGGATTTTGTGTTGAGAACTGATTTGATAACCCGAGAGGGTTTTGAGAAATTAACGAAAGAATTGAACTACTTATGGCGTGAGTATCGTCCTGAAATTACGCAAAAAGTCGCTTGGGCAGCGAGTTTAGGTGACAGATCAGAGAACGCCGACTACAAGGAGAATAAGAGATTACTTCGGCAGTTGGACTCTAGGATCCGCTTTTTAAGAAAGCGTTTAGAGGTGCTTCGGGTAGTCGAATACTCCCCAGTTCAAGAGGGTAAGGTGTTTTTTGGTGCCTGGGTCGATATTGAAAATGAGTATGGTGAAATTCGTAAATTCCGCATCGTGGGCCCAGATGAAATCTATGGCCGAAACGACTACATCTCGATTGACTCTCCAATGGCTAGGGCTTTACTCAAAAAAGAAGTAGACTCAGAAGTACTTGTTAGAACACCAACTGGAGAGCATCTTTGGTTTGTCACTGAGATAAGTTACCTAGGCCCTAATGATTGACTAGTGAGTATCTATCTAAACGTGCCGATAATGCAAAACGTCACCTCAATTTACCGCCATGATCACTGGCTACCCACCGCCAGTTGCACTTTCATGTAACCACCAGTTTCAGCAATCAATCCATTCAATTGAGCGTCAGCTCAGAGCGAATAGCAGACGATGGCCCGACAAATTTGTGCAAAAACCGAATGTTCGATACTCATTTATAGCGGACATTCGTTTTTATGACATAGTTCACAAAAAAATTTGTGAGGTAAGTCATAACCAAACTATTTTCGAGCTTTAACGTAACTGATGTATGCCTTCGCGTGCTCCAGTACAAGTTTGGCTTCATCTTTGGTATCAAGCATCTCAATTGCTGGTTTATGAAGATTGGGCAAACCTTGTAAATTAGCTGCTACTGGATCTTGCTCCAGCCATTTATAAACAGAATTACGCTTCACTAAACCTTCAAGTAGTATTTCGAAAACTTCGGATGCGAGTTTTGATTCACCAAACCATTCAATTGGTTTTCTAATCGATTTATTCCCAGCCTGTATGACTCTTGGCAATTGAGCCTGAGATAAGATTTGACTAGACAGGGCCCCAGTACTCCAGTCGGCATTTTTAATTAGCTGACCTGGTGTGTCTGGAACACACCAGAACGGCGAAGCCGGTCTGTAATGGCGAGGTGCAGGAAGCGCCGAGTAATCCTGATGGGGGCGCCAATTAAATTAACCACTTAGAGGCAACTCAAGTGGTTTTTTTATTAATTGTGCCTTCTTGTGCTAGCTTGGTTAAGCAGTAGTCCACTGTAACTCTGTCATTGCTCTAGGGGGGGAACGCGACTTTTACGCTTCTTCATACCTCAAAATATCAAGAAGTGCTGTGAAAGCTGGAGAATCCTGCCGTCGATGTGGGTAATAAATATAATAGCCGTCAAAATAAGGGCACCAATCAAGCATGAGGGCAACTAACTTTTCTTCTTTAACATATTCCTCTACGTAATACTCTGGAAGGTAGGCTATGCCAATACCATCTAGTACGGCATTTAAGACATGGGTGTTAGTGTTTGCAGTAAATTGTCCTTTTACTTTGAGGTTTAGCTTTTTATCCCCCTTTTCAAACTCCCATGCGTATAAACCACTTTTCTCTGAGTAGCGGATATTTATACAGTTGTGCTTAAGCAGGTCATCAGGTTTTTTAGGGACTGGATGGGTCCTTAAATACTGGGGAGAGGCGACAACTATTTGTCGCCAATTGGGGCTAACTTTCACTGCAATCATATCGTTGTTCAAATCTTCACCAAGACGAATTCCGGCATCGAAGCGCTCTTTCACGATATCAGTAAAGCCGTAGTCAATTCCTACCTCTACGCTGATGTCCGGATATCTGACCAAAAAGCGTGTGAGCGCAGGACGTAGAATATACTCAATGGCATCATCTGCACCTGTAATTCGAATATGACCCGCTGGCTTATCCCGTAACTCACTAAGTCTCTTTATTGCGTCGTCGACCTTCTCAAATAGTGGAGCCAAATCATCAATTAATTGCCTGCCGGCTTCCGTCGGCGAAATGCTTCTGGTTGTTCGCGCAAACAACCTTACCCCTAATTTACTTTCGAGAGCCTTGATTAAGTGACTGAGTGCTGAAGGCGTAACTCCCAACTCTGCGGCTGCCTTAGTAAAACTGTTAAGCCTTGCTACGGCAAGGAATGCTTTTAGGTCATCCATTCAAAATCCCCGACTTTCTTCATTAGATTGGCCAAGAGTAACACTCACAAGATGTCTTAGAAGTATGAGATTTGTGAATAAATTTAACAAGTAAATGAAATTAAACGCTATTAATTAAATGGGATTCGCTTGTTAAATTGGCATTCGTATGGTGATCATCACGCTCCTTGGTATTCGCCTACACCAATTATTTATCATAAATAACATTGATTTAAAGGTGAGTTAATTGATTGATGAAGGCGTAACTTTTAAGCCTTAATTAATTAGTTGCACTGTTGAATCAATACCGTGAGCAAAATTTGTACGGAGAAATTACTATGTGCGACGATATCGATCATCTCAGAAGAAAGGTTATCAAAATTACCGGTGCTGTTGGTGTAGGGGCCATGTTTGCTAGTCCTCTTAATGTCTTCGCAAGTGAAGCAAATCCTAGAATAAAGTCTCGTGGTTATGCAGCTTTTGACGAGTCAGGCATTCTTAAGCCTTGGTCATTTGAACGTCGTCCAGTGGGTGATAACGACATTCTTATCGACATAAAATACGCGAGCATTTGCCACTCCGACATTCACCAAGAAAAAGGGCATTGGGGGAAACAGCAGTACCCACAGGTGCCTGGTCACGAAATTGTTGGGATCGTTGCTGCCGTAGGTAAGAATGTAACCAAGTTTAAGGTTGGAGATCGTGCTGGTGTTGGTTGCATGGTGGGCAATAATCACCATCACCATAATAACGATGAAGAGCAATACAATTCGGATACTATTTTTACCTATGGCTATCCGGATAAACGTTCACCAACTGGGATCTCTCAAGGCGGGTATTCCAATAATATTGTTGTTGAAGATCACTTTGCAGTGCATATTCCGGAAAATGTCAGTTTTCAAGAAGCTGTGCCTCTGCTGTGTGCTGGCATCACAACCTATTCTCCTTTGATGCGAGCAAATATCAAACCTGGTATGAAGGTTGGCGTCGCAGGCATTGGCGGTTTAGGTCATATGGCAGTAAAAATTGCGGTATCTAAAGGTGCGGAAGTTTACGCGTTCACAACATCTCCATCCAAAGTGAAAGACATTTTAGCTTTTGGAGCAAAGGAGGCAATCGTTGTTGATGATGAACTTGCAGCTTTAAACCAATATCGTGGTCAACTGGATTACTTAATCTCGACAATTCCTTACGATTACAACGTTGCGGCTTATGCATCTGTAGTTAAACCTTATGGCACCTTCACCCAAGTTGGTATGCCAATTAATTCAGAAGTAACAATGAGTGCGTTAAATCTGGCCTTTTCTCGAGTTAACTTTAATGCATCACTGATTGGTGGCATGAAAGAAACTCAGGATATGGTCAATTATTGCGCCAACAACAAGGTACTTCCCCAAATCCAAATGATCAAAGCAGAGCAGATTAACGAAGCGTGGGAAAGCGTAGTCAATAAATCCGCTCGTTATCGCTATGTAATTGATGCTGCAACCTTCTAACTCATTCGCTCTGCTATATGAGGATAAGTTTTCTTATCCTCATTTTAGTAAATCACATAAGTTACCTAGACGAAGAGCAATGGTTTGCTTGAAACAGATAAATTCTAAGCTCTGTTTAGGAATGGCGTTCTGTGGAAAGGTCATTCTTACACAGAGTTTTCTAACTCTTGATTTGTGAGTAAAGCTCAATAATGAATGAAGTTTTCTATTATTAATTATCGAGCCATTAGTTGATAGAGTGTCGCCCATCGAACAAATTACCGGCAAGTTAGCTTCGTAGAAATTTGCTGCTCATATAGATATTAAAAGGGCTCTTCAATGGAAAACTTCACATTCCACAATCCAGTAAAAGTGCTGTTTGGTAAAAATCAAATTGCTCAAATTAGTCAGGAAATTCCAAAAGACAAACGCGTTTTGATTGTTTACGGTGGTGGTAGTGTCGTCAAAACAGGCGTACTACAGCGCGTAAAAGATGCGTTAGAAAATGATGTTGTTTTCGAATTTGGAGGTGTAGAAGCCAATCCTCATTACGAAACGCTTATGAAAGCGGTGGACATCGTTAAAACTGAAAAAATTGACTATTTACTCGCAGTGGGTGGTGGTTCTGTTATCGATGGTACGAAATTTATTGCTGCGGCTGCTATGTATGAAGGCGATGCATGGGAAATAGTTAAAAGCTACGGTGGCGTTGTTACAGATGCACTTCCTATAGGTTGTGTTCTTACCATCGCAGCTACTGGTTCTGAGATGAACAATGTTTCAGTTGTGACGAAAGCCGAGACCAAGGATAAGCTATTTTTCAGTTCACCGTTCGTTCTGCCGAAATTCTCTGTTTTAGAGCCGGAAATTACATTTACTTTGCCTAAAAACCAAACAGCGAATGGCGTTGTAGATGCGTTCATTCATATTTTGGAGCAGTACATCACCTTTCCTGTTGGAGCTAAGGTCCCAGATCGTTTTGCGGAAGCTTTACTTAATACTCTAAAGGAAGAAGGTCCAAAGGCTCTGAACACTCCGGATGATTACAGTGCTCGTGCAAATATCATGTGGTCAGCAACAATGGCCCTTAATGGCATATTAGCTACTGGCACGCCTGCCGACTGGGCCACTCACATGATTGGTCAAGAAATCACAGGACTTTATGGCTTGGACCACGCACAAACATTAGCGATTGTGATGCCAGCTCTTTGGAAGTTCTGCAAAGCGGACAAGTCAGCCAAACTTGCTCAGTACGCGGCTAATGTGTGGAATGTACCTTTAGCAAATGAAGCTGATATGGCGGATAAAGCGATTGAATATACCGTTGACTTCTTTGAGTCCATGGGGTTGAAAACCCGTTTATCCCACTATGGTTTGGGCGAAGAAATTATTCCCCAGGTGATTACAAAGCTCGTAGAACATGGCCATGTGAATATCGGCGAAAAACAGAATATTACAGCTAAAAGTGCCGAAGAAATTCTTCGATTAGCTCTTTAATCATTCAAATGATTTACTCAGTGCTTTTACTAAAAGTACTGAGTGCCACTTTAGACGCCATCGAGAAATAGTCGACATTTCAGGAGTTAAGCCCACTATGGCTCGCATATTTATTACGGGATCTACAGACGGTCTTGGCTTGGCAACAGCGAATAGTCTAATTGATAAGGGACACGAGGTTATTACCCATAGCCGTAACGAGCATCGACTAAGTGCTGTTCAGCATCTGGTAGATAAAGGCGCAAAGGCAGTCATAGGTGATCTGTCGGCGTTTGAAGAGCAATGTGCTGTTGCAGATCAAGTGAATCAATTGGGTCAAGTGGATGCAATTATTCATAATGCGGGGATTGTATCGGGTAAAGATGTGATTTCAGTAAATGTAGTCGCACCCTACACCTTGACTGCATTAATAACAAAACCCTCAAAACTCATTTACCTCAGCAGCAGCATGCATTTTGGCGGAAGCGCTACGCTGACAAATGATGACTGGTTAATAAACACTAATGACTACTCAGACAGTAAGTTGTTTGTCACGACACTCGCAAATGCGATTTCAAAACGATGGAATGACGTAGCCTGCTTTTCAGTTGATCCGGGCTGGGTCCCAACAAAAATGGGAGGAAAGGATGCTCCAGATGACTTGGTTGAAGGGTATCAAACTCAGGAATGGCTTGCTACAGCCAACGAAATGGCAACGCCTAGAAGCGGTACCTATTGGCACAACAGGCAGCAATTAGTGCCTCATCGAGCGTCACTGGACGTGCGTTTTCAAGACCAATTAATGGAAGAATTAGTCAAGGTTACCGGAATCAGATTTCCTTCCAGATGATGAGCAGACAAAACATAGAAATCTTGGATTTATTGCAATTGAAATTAACACCCTGTATTGAGAGAGACTGAATTTGATGAATAATTTTACCCATCACTCACCAACACGTGTCCATTTTGGTAAAGGTCAAATTGAAAAGCTTGCGGGCGAATTCCCAGTTGGAAGCAAAATATTACTTACCTTTGGTGGCGGCAGCATCAAGTCGAATGGTGTGTATGAACAGGTAAAGTCGGCATTGGCTAACTTTCAGGTGATTGAGTTTGGAGGTATTGAGCCAAACCCACACCATGAAACACTGATCAAAGCTGTCTCTTTAGCCAAAGATGCAAGCATAGACTATATCCTTGCCGTTGGCGGAGGCTCTGTTGTTGATGGCAGTAAATTTATTGCGGCAGCCATCTGCTATGAAGGTGATAGTTGGGACATTCTAACTACCTATGGAGCATGTGTGGAGCGTGCAATACCCTTAGGTTGTGTGTTGACTTTGCCTGCAACAGGTTCTGAAATGAATAGTGGGGCGGTTGTAACAAAAGATAAAACAAAGGACAAACTGTTTTTCCGCTCAGATACCGTGATACCTAGATTTGCTATTCTCGATCCTGAAACCACGTTTTCGTTACCTCCAAGACAAATTGCAAATGGCGTTGTAGATAGCTTTGTTCATACCGTTGAACAATACGTGACATACCCAGTCAATGCTCTAGTACAAGACGGCTTTGCCGAGTCTATATTGAAAACCATCATCTCTCAGGGGCCTTTAGCATTAGAACGTCCGACGGATTACGATGTTCGAGCCAATTTAATGTGGGCAGCAACTAATGCACTGAATGGCACACTCTCCAATGGGGTCCCAGAAGACTGGGCAACTCATATGATAGGGCATGAATTGACAGGCTTATACGGACTCGATCACGCGCAAACTTTAGCCATTGTGATTCCTGCGCTCTGGAAGTATAAGAAGCAGCAAAAGCTCGATAAGTTGGTCCAGTTTGGTCAACAAGTTTGGAATATTACTGGCAGCACAAAAGAAGAGATAGCTGATGCTGCTATTGCCAAAACTGAGGAGTTCTTCGTCCTCATGGGAAATCCAACGACGTTATCTGCTTATCATATGGATGCAACACACATTCCAGCAGTTTTGGAAAAGCTGGAACTTCATGGTCATACCCAATTAGGGGAACATGGTGATATTACGCTTAAAGACGTCAAAGAGATTCTTGCATTAGCACTGTAATGATTTGTTTTGTAACAAAAAAAATATTATTTAACTATCACAAACATCAAGAAGGAAAAATCTTATGTCAAAATTTAGTTCAGCAATTTTGTGTGTGTTACTCACCTTCTCTTTGTCGGCTTTCGCTAAAGAAACCTCTCCGTTAGTTGGAGCATGGCGAATGGTGAAATTAGAGGTGCTTGTTGATGGGAAACTCCAATCAATTCCGTATACAGGGCAACTAATCGTCACTGACGCAGGAACGTTGTCTGCTCAAGCCATGGATGCAAATCCAAAAGCAGCTCCAACGCCATTTACTGCAAATGGTTACGAGGCTCTCTATGGAAAGATTAGTATCGATGATTCGTTAAACCAGTTTGAAGTGGAAATCCAATCATCATTGGTACGTGATCTGATTGGAAAGAAAATGCAACGCAAGTTTGAAGTTACTGCTGAGGGAATGATTTTATCTCCCCTAGACGAAAAAGAAGGATGGCGAGTGACCTATGATCGTTATTAGCGGTCATTAATTCGTATTCGTGAGCGTCGATATAGCGGCGAGGTTTCAATAGTTTCGTCAATGCTATCGGAGAAGCCTAGCTGTCTATATCGAATGGACGAAAATTTAAAGTTTGGCAACCACAATTCAAATGACCTAAATATAAGGGGCAACCTGAGAGGACGCCCTCCTAAGCAATATTCAATGCCGAAAATTGACGCACAAAGATATCGGTTCGTTCCATTTTGAATAAATTCGACACTTAACCATAAGTCTAGCTTCAGAGAGCTCCGGTTCCATGCTCTGTGGGCAACGATTATTTTAATAGAGACAACAATGACAACTAAAGAAAAAGCGATGCCATATAAGGCGTTGTGGGCTTTTGCTATGACTGGGTTTATCTGCATTATGACAGAAACCATTCCAGCTGGCTTATTGCCTGAGATTAGCGATGACATGTCAATATCACTGCCAACAGCCGGGCAGTTGGTTACTGCATATGCTTTAGGTTCATTGTTGACTGCTATCCCGCTGACGATCGCAACTCGATTGTGGTCAAGACGAAACGTACTGCTTGCTACCGTATGGGGGTTTATTCTTTTCAATACGTTAACTGCTGCATCGACCAATCTAACTCTTACATTTGTTGCTCGTTTTATGGCTGGGGCGAGTGCCGGGCTAGCATGGAGCTTACTCGCTGGTTATGCGCGACGCATCGTTGATCCATCTCAGCAAGGCAAAGCCATGGCAATTGCGATGATAGGCACGCCAATAGCGTTGTCAGCAGGAGTCCCGCTGGGAACTTGGCTAGGCCATGTTGTGGGTTGGCGTTTAACGTTTGGTGCAATGTCCATATTGTCTATATTGCTGATTGGTTGGATTGTTATGTGTGTACCAAATGTGGCCGGGCAGTCAAAACAGGTCAATCTCCAATTTGGAAAGGTACTAACTATTAAAGGGGTTAAACCTGTATTAGCTGTTGTCCTCACCTGGATGCTGGCTCATAACATTCTTTATACCTATATCGCCCCCTTCGTTGAGGCTTCAGGTTTAGGCAGCAATGTCGATGTTATTTTAATGGTTTTTGGACTGGCCTCTCTGTTAGGAATTCTGATTACAGGGAAAATAATCGACAAACATCTGCGTACAGCAGTGCTTATCTCTCTGTCTATATTTTGGGTTGTGTCGTTAGCTTTTGGGGTAGCTATTAATATTCCAAGTGTTGCGTTTATTGGTGCGGCGATTTGGGGACTTACTTTTGGTGGAGCCGCAACTTTACTGAATACCGCTCTTGCCGATGCCGCAGGAGAGTGGGCTGAAATCGCGATGTCATTAACTGTCGTGAGCTGGAATAGCGCCATTTCTCTAGGCGGAATTGTAGGCGGGGTGCTACTCCAAAGTTATGGAATAGCTTCACTGCCTATTGCATTGCTGGCGTTGTTAACGATTAGCTTTCTAACGGTGAAATTCAATTCGAGATATGCTTTTCCAAAGACTCGTTGAGTGCTCTGAGGTTTGTACTACACGCTTGCAGCGTATGTAGGATGGTGCGTCGGCGTTTGATATGGGTCTATCATTGCTGAATTTTTCTAACAAATAAATGAAATTATTAGCTATTAATAAACCCAAATGTTCTTGTTAAATTGCCGTTGTGTAAATAACGGTGACTATTGTTCGACATTTTCGTACTGATATCTGCTGGCAATAACACGTTGATACATTCATCACGCTTTTCGACGTTACAGAGATCGAAACCTAAATGACGGGAATCAGTCACCTCAATGCTGACACATGTGTGCGAGCTCCGTTCCGCGGGATTTGGATACAGACAGTGTTGCCGAACAATATAGCAAGCATAAAGTAAGTATTAATGAATAGTGAGACAGTAACCATCCAGCAACAGGCTGTAGTTGTGCGGGATGATGTATCGGAACCTTCGTATTGGAGTGGTGTTGTCGCGATGTCGCTGTGCGTCTTTGCGTTGGTTGCCTCTGAATTCATGCCAGTTAGTCTGTTAACGCCCATTGCGCAGGATTTGCACGTAACCCAAGGGGAAGCGGGACAAGGTATCGCGATCTCGGGTTTATTCGCGGTATTTACCAGTCTGTCGATTGCTGCAATTGCGGGAGCTAAGGATCGCAAGCTTTTGCTACTGGCCTTTACTGCTCTGATGGCGTTCTCAGGCGTGCTGGTGGCGTTTGCTGCCAATTATCCAGTTTATATGATCGGCCGCATGATGATTGGCGTGGTTATCGGTGGGTTCTGGTCGATGTCGGCTGCCGTCGCTATACGTCTTGTTCCTCTAGCCCAAGTACCAAAGGCTCTCGCAATTTTCAATGCAGGGAACGCACTGGCTGTGGTTGTAGCTGCCCCGTTGGGCAGTTATTTGGGCTCGATAATTGGCTGGCGTGGGGCTTTCTTATGCCTAGTACCAGTTGTTGTTATCGTACTGGCCTGGCAATGGATAAGTTTGCCTTCGATGAAGGCAATTCCTCACAACAGATCCTCCAATAATGTATTGAAGTTGCTGAAGACTAGGACAATCGCTTTGGGAATGGCGGGTTGCGGGCTGTTCTTCATGGGGCAGTTTTCGCTGTACACCTACGTACGCCCTTTTCTAGAGACTGAAACACATGCCTCTGTGTCGACCATTTCACTCATCTTGCTGACTATTGGAGTCATGGGATTAATTGGTACAGCATTGATAGGACGGTTTCTGAAGAAGCATCTCTATCAGTCGTTAATAGTGATCCCTATGGTGATGCTGGTGATCACAATCTGTCTGGTTTTTTTTGGTGCACATGTGGTGGTCGTCACGGCTTCGTTGGGAGTCTGGGGCTTGGTAGCTACAGCTGCGCCAGTCGGCTGGTGGACTTGGATTGCCAAAGTTATGCCTGAGAACGCCGAATTAGGGGGCGGGCTGATGGTCGCTATCGTCCAGATGTCGATTGCCCTGGGGTCAACGGTTGGAGGACTGCTGTTCGATGCAGGAGGTCATCGCTTGACCTTCTTTGCCAGTGCGGCCATGTTGTTGCTTTCGGCCGCGTTGACCTACTTCACTTTGCGCGCCGCGGATAAGACGCGCTAAGGAATAGGATTAAGGTCAGAGTGAAATTAGTATTTAATTGACAGTTGGCTTGAGCTCCGGAGTTACTAAATGATTACGAAATGGGGCAATTAAGTTGGCCAACTTAGCTAGTTGATGCCCTGTTTCATCAAAGTTGTCAGGGGCAAGCCACAATTGATAGGCTGATTTAAACTGAGCGTATTCGTAATCCAGAATGGAATACCATGCAGTATCGCGGTTTCGACCTTGCGTGACTTGTAATTGACGGAAGATGCCTTCAAACGTAAATCCAAAGCGCTTAGCGGCTGCTCTTGATGGTCCGTTTAAAGAGTCACATTTCCACTCCACTCGGCGATATCCAAGTTCTTCAAAAACATACTTCAGTAACAAAGCCATGACTTCAGTTGATAGCGGTGTACGTTGCATCGTTGAAGAGTACACAACATGGCCAATCTCGATGACGCCATTAGCGGCGTCAATACGCATTAATGATACTGTTCCGACAGCCTTGCCTGTAGATTGGGCTACAACTGTATAATGGATCGGGTCATTAAGCTGAGAATTTCGTGTCAGGAACTCTCGATATTCATTTGCGGAACTAAAAGGACCATATGGCAGATATGTCCAATCTCGTGCATCGCGGGAGTCTGCAAATGCTTGATAAAGTTCGTCGGAATGCCGTTCTGCATTCAGAGGTTCCAACCGGCAATACTGTCCATCCATATTGCGTTTTGAGGGCTGTTTGGCCGGCTTCCAATCAGTCAATGCTTGACCTATGGGTTGTTGAAATTCGTTCAGTATCACGCTCATTGGGGTAATCATCCCGTAAGGTAATTGACGCCAGAAAATGAAATCCCGGCACAGTAAAACAATTAGTTTATTGCTTCTACGAGTATTTAGTTCCGCAAGCCGGAGCTAAGACCTGGAGCCTGTGTCAGGTATTCGCTGCTTATTGCTTGATCAAACATAAATTTGGCAAGGTCTTCTCGACTCAACGACAGTGAGTGCTTGGTTTTGCCATAGTGACCAACATTCAAATGAGGTGACGCAGGACTATTATTTAAAAAACCTACACGGACCATTGTCCAGTTTAAATCTGACTTTCGAATCGCGTCAGCGAGCTTCACAATATCATTATAAATAGCGGGGAGTGCATATTTTATGATGACTGCTGGGAGCTTGATCTTAAAATCAAAGCCATCATCAGGATCAGCCGCAGTACCTGTTGAAACTGCAATAAGGCGGTTTACCTGCTCTTCCTTCATTGCACGAATTATGGCTTGTGTAGCTTCATAAATGGGCATGTTTTTAGGGTGAGGTATTTGGGTCGGGCCTAATGCTGAGATCACGATATCGGCATTACGGATGGCTTCTCTAAGTACTTCAATGTCAGTGATATTTCCACGAACAGTTCGTACATTAGGATGATAAAAGGAACTTTGAGAGCGAGCAAACACCGTAATTTGATGTCCTCTTTTTAGTCCTTCTTCAATGAGATATGGGCCTGTAGTTCCCGTCGCACCAAACAGGGTTATGTTCATAGTTTATCCAAATCGTATGTTGTAGGGTAACGGAACCGACATGGTCGATTCCGTTGGCACTGTCATCGGGCGCTATCGATCAGCAAACCACCATCAGGGGTCATGCTATAACCCGTCATATATTGGGAATCTTGGCTGGCTAGAAATAATACTACTGGGGCAATATCGTCCTCTGGAGAGCCATAGCGTCCGAGAGGGCATGACGGAGGCGGAAGCTCAATATCATCCCCCCAGGTTTTCGCTACTGGTAACATATTGTTGACTGTAATCTTGTCTTTCGCCCATTCGCGTGCAGCTGTCCTGGTTAATGCTCGTACAGCCTCTTTTGCCATATTGTACGGCGCATACCCCACTAATCCGGCGACACCTGCCATAGAACCAAAATTGATGATGCGTCCTGAACCACTTGCCTTTAGATACGGGTATGCTGCTTGCATCCATCGCAAATAAGCAATCGGACCAATCTCAAAGTTTCGTTGCAGTAGTTCCTCGGATAGCTCAAGCACTGAAGAAAACGGGGCTGTAGGATCGAATGCATTGTTCACCAGAATGTCTATACCGCCAAAAGTATCAACGACACTTTTGATTGCATTTTGTGTTTGCTCTGGGTCGCAAATATCACAAGCGATGGCAAGTGCATTACCTCCTTCGGCTTTTATTTCCTCTACAACTGCTTCAACGTTTTGCTGTGTTCGGGAAACAACGGCAACCAACGCGCCTTCGGCGGCAAATAGTTTCGCTGTTGCTCTACCTATTCCTCGGCTACCGCCAGTAACAATTGCAACTTTACCTGTAAGTCTATTCATGATTCATACCTCTCGATAGATTAATAATCTCATCAACCCCGACACTATTCGGTGATGGCAAATTTCGCACAAAGTTTTGCGTTGTGAATGACACGGTAATGAGTAACAGCCCAATAAGAGCTGGAAGTGCGTCTTTGGATTTCTTAATTCCAACATGCGCACCGAAGGCCAGAATTAAATGGAGCGTCATTGCGGCATAAGCGAAGTCACTCAGTGTCACGTTGAACCGTGAGAGGATGAAGCAAACTGCCAGCGCTTTACAAAAGCTCAAGGGAATAACTAAATAGCTGGGATAGCCAAGTTCATTGAATTGTTGCTTTACCCAATCTGTTTTCAGCACGTACATACCGGCAGATGTCAGATATAGCAACGAGAGTAAGGTGGTACTTATCCAGTATGCATAGATATAGATCATCATATTTCCTAAATTGCTCGACTAGGACGTAATGTTGTTATGTAATACAAAAATTAACAAGTAGGATGAATTTTTGGTGGTTAGTATGAATAATAAGACTATTGAGCATGATGAAGTGAATATGCATGACGAAATGCGCAGGGCATTTGCGTTACTGTCGGGAAAATGGAAGTTAGAAATTATGTGGTTATTGAACCAAAGAATTTTCCGCTTTGGTGAGCTGCGAAAAGCCATTCCTGGAATAACTCAACATATGCTTACTACTCAGCTTCGAGAGCTAGAAGCTGATGGTCTAGTGTCGCGTACAATTTATCCGGAAGTCCCTCCGCGAGTGGAGTACGAAATAACGGATAAAGCGAGAGGGCTAGGTCCAACCATGCAAGCGCTGACTGAATGGTGGCAAAAATATGGGCATACGTTACCAGAAAGAAAGCAAGTTAGAGGGCGTAAACCTAATGACAATTAAATGCAGATATGAGGTAACGCTGGCACTTGAGCTCACATTGTCATTAATTAACTCAAAAAAGTAAGGATATCTCCTGCTTCCCCTAGTGGACGACTGAATCGTTATATTGCCGCAGGAGTGGGTTTTCAGGTGGCCTCAAAATTGATTTTTTATCGAGTCAAGCCTTACTAATTGATGAAATGTATTCACAAGGACTTTGTAATATTGCGCCTTTATTCAGTAAATCATCTTCATTTAGAATTGAGCCTAGTAAACGACGCGGAGATCCTCAACCATGGAATATGCAGTACTAAGTAATAAAGTTAAGATGCCTATGGCCGGTTTCGGAGTTTTCCAAGTAACTGACAAAACCCAGTGCAAACAGTCGGTTATCAGCGCAATTCGCGCTGGATATCGTCTTATAGACACGGCGGCTGTCTATGGCAATGAAGATGCTGTTGGTGATGCAGTTCGTCTGGCTATTCATGAAGGTCTCTGTGCTCGGGAGGAGTTATTTATTACTTCAAAGTTGTGGGTGCAAGACATGGCTACATACGATCAGGCGAAGGCTGGAATCGAAGCATCGTTGGAAAAGTCTGGTTTAGCGTATTTTGATCTCTATCTGTTGCACCAAGCCATGGGGGATTATTTTAGTGCTTGGCGCGCTCTTGAAGATGCGTACGAAGAAGGTAAGCTGAAGGCTATTGGTGTTTCAAACTTTTAAGCACATGTATTGGTGAATTTCTGTGAGACGGTAAGAATTATTTTTGAAAGCGGCAAAATAATTCAATTTTGCCGCGTTAATTTCCTGTCAATTTACCTAATTGCTGAAGCCAAATTCACTAAGCACTTGCCTACAAGATTGAAGTGCCAAACGCTCGTAACGTAGCTTCCTCAATTCTTCACGAATATAGCTTTCCTTCTGAGGCGATAACTCCAATAAAATTTGCAGGCCATTTTCTCTGCCAGCCAGCATGGCCTCTTGGTCAATCAGCTGCTCTAGCTTTTGAGTAATGATGGCATTCGGTTCAGGCGTTGATAGTGGGATTTCTGGCGCAGCTTGCTGTTGGCCCTGCTGAGCACTATCTGTAGGGATTGAAAATAGCAACGGAGCTGTTCCTGGTTGACGGGTGACAACTATCTTACCCTCATCAGCCAAACTCAAACTAACCCGATGAAAAACCTGCTTTAGATTTTTACGATTGTACTCCTGTAATCCAGCATGCCCCGCAAACAACTCCATTAATTGAGTGCCAGTCTTCGGGTGGCCATCTGCCAGTGTCGCTTGGATAAAATTCAAAATTTCCTTTTTTTCGGTTTGTTTCATTGCCATCACCTTAGATATCTAAGTTTTCTGATGCCTCAAGAGCATCCTGAACGTCAATTCCCAAGTACCTCACCGTACTTTCGATTTTCTTGTGACCAAGCAACAGCTGAATTGCCCGGATATTTTTATCGCGTTTATAGAGGATGGATACTTTGGTTCTTCGCAAGGAATGCGTGCCATAGAGACTTGAATCTAATCCGATCGATTCGACCCATTTATGGACTATTCGATCATAAGCACGAGTCGTCATGTGAGGAATACTGTGTTTTCTCGATGGAAATAGACAATCATCGAACTTTAACTTTTTCAAATCGACCCATGTCTTAACGGTTTTCCGCGTCTGTGGGGTGATTTCGAATTGCACTGGCGTGCCAGTTTTGTGTTGCACAATGCTGGTTCTGGCCATTACCTCACCAGAACGCATCACATCAGACACTTTAAGCGATACCAAGTCACAGCCGCGCAACTTGGAGTCTATCGCTAAATTCAGTAACGCCAATTCACGAGTGTTCTTTGCAATTTCAAGCCTGGTTCGAATAGCCCAGATCTCTTGCTGTTTCAAAGGAGCCTTCTGACCGATGATCCGGCCCTTATTCCATGCAACACGTTTTTCCATGATGACCTCCCGATTTTTTGAGAAACCACAGGGTGAAGTCACTTGGTATAGATGCAAAGCTCTCGAAAATAAAGCTCAAAAAACACACAAAATGAGGAAGGCTTTTTCAGTGAATTCCGCTCTGCATCCGAAAGCGGACGTTCGTTGTGAAAAACTGCAATGTCAGCAATTGGCACAAAGCCGAGATTTCGACGAAGTGTTACTTTCCATGAAAGTGGTGGTGCGATTAATTTACAACACGTGGTAAGGACAGGTTGCAATGAGGTTGTAAATTAAATGCAATTATTCACCGATAATTATGGACCATCAAAAATAGATGTTCAGAAAGCGAAAGTCCGCTTTACCTTATTTACAGTCATTCGATTTTTCGAGAACCCAGCAAAACCCCAGTCAGACGGCCAAACTCAGTGTGCTACTAATTCACACAGAAGTGAAGTTATCATGTTTCTAATGAATCTGCGGCGCTTCAAACAAGTCATCAAAGCTTACAGTTTTGAAGCAGGCTTTACGTAATAATGAGTCATGTTAATAGACAGATGTTTCAATCCCAAGTTTTTTATTTCTACAAGAGGCAAATTAGCTTTTACTAGTTGTACCACCTGTGCTTTTGAAAGTTTAGGTTCAATCGCCGTTGGTTTAGATTTCTTATTCATTTTCCATCTCTCCTTATCCCACTTACCAAAGCTTAGAATGCGTTTTGTGAATTGCCAACTTTCGAGAAGTTAATATGCGGAAAACGTCGAACGAACACAATGTAGTTTGGGCGGTTCAATGCGGCAAAATCTTACAAGATAATTGTCTGATTTGCCTTATTTGCGGACATTCGATTTTTTTGGGGGCTTACAAGCGTATTGATCACTGTAATGGACGAATCCACCTGTTTCTAAAGTCTAACGTTCAGAAAACAACGTGTGCTTCAGTGCAAAGATAGCATCTACTGTGCTTAAATTTTCAGCTATGTAACATTAACCTGAAAAATACAAATCAATTAAAACCTCTCTTCAACTTTCAACTGAATTTCCCACGAGTTCACATCTTTTGCACCGCCTACAGGTTTTGACAGGTCAACATGAATGACATGATTATTGCTCGAGCGTGAGGAATAAAAACGAGCACCAATGCCTACAGAACCAATCCACTGTTCTGTGTAGTTTTCCGCCAGTAAATCCGCCTTAGAGCGGAGGCCATTCAGCTCTGCATTTTGTTCTATATCGCCACCACTAGCTCGCCCTGCATCTGCGAACGCCACAAATCCCATATCGAGTAGTTGGTAGATATTGATCTGTGGATACCAGCGAAGCTCTGCTGTACTTAACCAGCGCTGGGTACCTTGCTGATATTGCACAGGATAACCACGAAGCCCTGTTTCACCACCCAAATCAAGGGGTTGATCCAGGTAGTTGCGGCTGCGCTGATCGTATTGAAGTTTAGTGTAAAAGGTAAATTCTTTACTCAGACGATAAAAGTCCTCGGCTTTTGCTGAGGCGATGATTTGATCACCGCCGCGTACACCTAACATCGCATCCAATTGCAAAGAGAGTAATGTTAAGTGCTCTGAGTCGCCAAAGCCTTTTTCAGAGAGCCAATGTGCTTGATAGCCAACTGTCTCATCCTTTGCCAAATCAGAGGTTTGGACACCAATCCTTGCCTGATGGTGCCAGCCTAAATTGATATCCTCACTGTGATTAATCAGATACACATCAGACAGCACCTGATATTTATGTTCTTTGTAGTCGAGACCTATCCAGGGGTACTGGTAACTCCTGTCCTCTGGTAAAGCCAACGAAGGTTGAAACGGGTCGTCTGTAAACTGCCATTGCTGCGAACTATAACCTGCCAATAGCCTTAAACTGGTATGCTCCCTATAATCCAGCAGCCAACCCGTTTGAAGATCAATCTCTTTTTGCAGGGTAATGAATCGGTTCTCAAGTTCACCATTGTGATAAATTTGGTCTAGTCTTTCATCGCTTAGCCAGCCTGCTTTATACATCCGCTCTGTACTATCCTGATAAAAGGGCTTTTCAAGCTGGAACTGAGTTCGACGGCCATCGTTATTCTCTGTCCATTCAAGATCGATATAGCTGTGATCCAGTTCAGGATAGCCAAGCAAAGACAACGGACTCGATACTTTAAATTCATAGCCCTGGCGTAAATAATCGGATTGATATTTTACAGACGTACGAACTCCATACCCCAAAAAATTATCTTCTTTAAAGCCAAAAGAGTACTTATTTTTACCACTGGTGCGGCCCAGACCGAGGTTTGGTAGCAAGCTCCAGTTATCCCAGGTTTCTACTTTTACACTTTTACTGCCATCAGGATGACACGGCTCAACCACACTGACTCGCGCATCACGAATATAGGATTTCTCACGCAGTAGCCGCTCCGCTTCTGCTAAATCATCTGTTGTGACTTGTTCGCCAGGTTTAATACTTACCTCTTTTCGCAGTGCAGATTCTTTACTGTTGATATGTAGCCAGTTAGCAAAGTGGTGCAACCAAATTGCATCGGGGGCGTTTTCATCAAAAATAGGATTGGAGACGATTTCAATCGAATACACCTGAAAAGGTGGTCCAGCAGGTTCTGTCGGTTCTGCCTTCGCATCCGTATTTTTTTCAGCTCCGGAGTCTTTTTTAACAAACTCACATAAGTGTTCAAAGGTGACTTCCTGAGCCTGTGCTGCGTTACCGGTTAACGCGGCCAGTAAAGCGAGACAAAGCCGACTTAAATTATGCATACCAACTCCACTGGCACCGAGCCTGTAATGGACACCTAGGGATTAGCAAGAACGGAATATATCCTTGCTTGCCTGATACAAACTGGTTTTGATCTGAAACATCCCGAGTAAGCTATGAAATACGTTGTCGTGACTGAAGCTATCCTGCTGTTTGGACGCGACACATTCTGGTGTCAGCTTTGCAGATGATGCATAAGGCTCAGACATCCACCAAAGCAGCGGAACCTGAGTTTGCGCTTTAGGAGCCATCCAATAAGGTAAGCCGTGCAGGTAGATGCCATTTTCACCTAAAGATTCGCCATGATCAGAAACGTAAAACATGGCGGTCTGGTAGTTCTTTTGGCTATTCAGGCGCGCAATAACTGCAGCCAACAAATGGTCTGTCGCAACGATACTGTTGTCATAGGCATTAACTATGTCTGAAGGTGCACAGAGCTGAAGTTGTTTATCAGTGCATTCCGGTAAAAAGGCTTTGTCTTTAGCGCTGCTGCGTTTGAAATACTCAGGACCGTGACTTCCCAACTGATGTAATACAATCAGCTTATCGGACGATTGCGGTGTTTTCAGTTGCTGATCCAATGCATCCAACAGTACCTGGTCCAGGCATTGTCCTTGATGGCACAATGGATTTTGTTGCTGCTCGAATACAAACTGAGTAGGAACCCTATCGCATACCCCTTTACAGCCTGAGTTATTGTCCAGCCAGCTCACTTCAATGCCAGCGTATTGCAGAATATCCAGCACATTGCTGCTGTTTTTAGCCTGAGATTCGTTATAGAGATCTCTGCCCATATTGGAAAACATACAAGGCACAGAATGTGCTGTCGCTGTGCCACATGAGCTTACGTCTTTAAAACTGTAGACTGGCAGCTGACTGAGTTGCGGATTGGTTGAGCGAGCGTAGCCGTTGAGCTGAAAGTGATCGGCCCTGGCTGTTTCTCCCAATACCATCACGATAAGGCGTGGCTTCTCCGTTTTCACGGACAAAGGCTGAATTGCATCCTGCCCCAACTGCATAAACTCGGTTGGGAATTGTTTCTTGACCAAATCGGATGACAACGATACCGCAGCGGCCACAGGACTGACCGGTAAAGCAAAATGTTTTACTTCTCTGTAGTTACGAAAGAAAGGCGCGAGTTCGGAGTAGCCAGAAGCGACCAGGCTAAACAGACTCAGCGTCACTAAAACCAGAGCAAGGAGCCAATGCCGGAAAAATTGTTTCAAAGGCAGTGTTCGAACCTTCATAAGGCCAATGCAAAGCAAAGGAAAGAGCATGACGCCAATCACTTGCCACAGCATACCAATGGTTAATACTCCCATAGCCTCAGCGGCGTCTGTTTCTACAGCGTTTTGCAGCATGGATTTATCGACAACGATGCCAAAACTGTCGATGAAGTAATAGCTAAAAGCACCGATGGCAAAGAGTGCCACCACGACGGGCTTTTGTAGACGATGAAAACTAAAGATCACCAGAAGCAGCAGGTTTAGTAAAAATAAAATCGCCATTAAGTTCAGCTGCAAAGCATATTGGCCCGGAACTTTGGCCTGTACGGCAGCCAAAAAAGGACCATTGAGCAGTAACGTCATGCCAAGAGCAGAAATCAAAGCAAACCATAGTGGATGCCATAATCGTTCTTGCCCAGCACTCAAAGCCACAGCAGTTGATTTTGATTGCGACAAAATAGCTTCAAACATCAGGGGACTCCACAGAAGTAGTCAAGAGTACAGGTTGAGATGGTTCCACTGGCAGGTTGGCTGAAATTGTCCGTGCTGGCTTTGATCGGACTGACAATTCAGAGGTGCAGGAATTTTGAAATAAACCATGCAGCACAGTCGATACAGTCCAGCACACAGCCGCCGTAGCGATATCGTGAGAAATGAAATGAGCACCACGTAGCTGTTGAACAAAGCCAAGTAAAAGACCCAGAGTTAAGCCAATCACTATGCCTCGCGTTGCCAGCTCTGGTTTTAGCTCTCGCCAATAGTAATAGAGCGCTAACCACGCAAAGCCTATGCTGGCGTGTCCGGCAGGGAAACATTGGTTAGGAGACATCGTCTCTGGGCGCGTATCGAACAATCCCCAAAACTCGCTGCTGCCACCAAATTGCAGCAAATCCCATGGACACTCCATAGGGAGCAACCGTTTAAGCACGGCTACAGAGACAAAGCTCACCACCAAACTGAGTAACAACACACCTAAAGCACGTTGGTTCTCGCTACGTTTGCGTACAACAACATGTAGCCATACCCAGTAGCCGAGTAAACCCAGAACAAGAATTTCATTGATGGTTCTGACAGAGTGATGCAGTAAAGTTTCTGTCAACCAGTGATGCTGTAAAGCCCAGGTTCCGCCTTGCCAATCAAACAGCAAGGAAGCCAAACCAAAATCGAATGAAGTGCCATAAGCCAGAATAAAAAGCACAGAGGCCCCAGCAATAGGCGCGATCAGATGGGTGAATAGGCTGGGTCGTATTGGTTCTGCCACTCTAAACCTGCTTTCAATACAATAGGTAAGTATGGCTAGACTAACGGGTGAAACTTAAGAGAGACTTAAGTCTGAAAATAATTTACCAATTCATTCAAAAACAAACTAAGTTATTGTATTTATTTATTATTTTCAATCAATAAAGGAGTAGATGCACCATCTATCATGCAGGCGACATCGTTTGATGTGTACAAACTGACTTTTGTTCTGAGGCACTTTAAGCTAGAAGATAGTGCCCCAAAACTGAGTTCCAGAATTTCGCTCAACTTTTCCTTATTTCGTTGGCGGCAGACAAGCAACCTGACTGGAATATTTTCTTTCTCTGTACAAATACGATGGCAACTGCACTTGAGCTAAGGCTTTTTTGTATTGGTCAGTTGAAGCCGGGCTATCTAGTAGATGAAGCTCTTTGGCTGGTTCATCATAGTGCGCCATGGCCGTCTCTTCATTGGGCTTCAAAATCGTTAGCGAGTCTGGTTGCATCAACGCGAAGTAGTTTTCAAACTGAAGTAAGGCTCTGCCAGGACTTGTTTTGTCCAAAGTTAAATCACGGCCTGTCATGGTATGGCAGGAAGATACACCTGCCAAGCTAAGCAAGGTGGGTGCTAAATCAATCTGACTACTCAGAGTTTCGACGACTTCAGGTGTGATATCGGCTCCTAAGATTAATCCAGGAATACGAAACTTCTCTACAGGGATGAGGTTATTGCCATAAACACGGTTGTCATGATCCGCAACAATTAAAAATACAGTGTCTTGCCAGTAGTCGCTTTGTTTTGCTTTTTCGAAAAACTTTCCCATGGCCCAATCTGCGTATTTGACTGCATTATTTGCTGTGTTTTTGGGTTGTTCATGTAGTGTGATCCGGTCATCCGGAAACTCAAATGGCTCGTGATTGCTTGACGTAAAGATAAGACTGAAAAATAGCTTTCCCTCTTGATGCAAAACGTTAAGCCTTTGGTGCGCTGTATTAAACAAGTCTTCGTCACTGGCTCCCCAGCTACCTACAAAAGCCGGATTTTTAATTTGGCTAATATCGACAATGTCATCAATGCCGTTACCGGTAAAAAAGCTTCGCATATTGTCAAAATGTGCTTCGCCACCATAAATAAACTGGGTGTGGTATCCATGAGCCTTTAATACAGAGCCAAGAGTTGTGAAATTTTGTTGGCTATTCGAAAGTTTCACCACGCTTTGTGCTGGGGTGGGCGGAAATCCTGCAACGACCGCTTCAATGCCACGCACAGATCGAGTGCCCGCTGCATAGAGGTTCTGAAACCACATACCTTGCATTTTCAGCTGCTCAAGCTGCGGTGTAACAGGTTCACCTCTCAGGGATTCAACAAAGGTTGCTCCCAGACTTTCTTGCAAAACAATAACAATATTGAGCGGTTTTTCCCGTTTTCTGGTAGCCCTTTGAAAATGCAACGTCGGATAGTCGGGATGGGTAAACCTGTAGGTTTTTAACCAGGGCCAATCCAGGCTGTAGTTCACCATTTCTTCAGTCGACAACTTGCCATACATTTCCGTCGACCGTGCTTCGTGCTTCATACTGTAAAGAGCATAAAGCACCGAGTATCCCGAACTTATGACCAAAGAATTCACCATAGAATCTCCGGTAATAGCAAACAGAGCTGGATTCGCAGGTCGATGATCTGTGGTTGAGCGTATCCCAGCAAAGACCAAAAATACGGCCAGAGGCCATAACACAATGGTGTGTTTGATTGACCAGACTCGAAGCTTTGCAGAAGGAAGCTTAAGTAGTTGAGCCAGAGCAAACCCAAACAGCGCGGTCATCAAAAAACCAGCTAAAAAAGGCAGACGAAAACCATGCCACAAGGTAGAAAAGACTTCTTTGGGGTACTTCAGATACTCTATAAATAAGCGGTTAGGTCTGACGTCGTACTGCAGTATGAATGCCGGAGATGCAAGCTCCATAAAGAGCAAACCAATTAAACCAGCCAGGCTCCACAGATAGGTGAATTTAAACCAACTGTGTTGTAAAAAACGGTTTGCAAACAGTGGTACCAACAGGGAGGGAATAGCTGCCCACAGGCACAAGACAATGAGATCAGCCCGAATACCTTGCAATAAAATCTCTGCCACTTTTCCGGTCGCAAACACCCGATCATAATGCCACAGCACTAAACCAAGGCGACTTACACTCAACAATACAATGCCAAGCACGAGCATCCTCAATAAATAGGTGTACGGGCCACAGACAATAGATGGAAAGAAAGAAGGTCGTTTTTTATTAGTGTTGGTCATTACTTCGCCTTGTCATCCTAAAACGCAATGCAGAATAACGAGCGAAACTTAAGAGTCTCTTAAGAAAATAAAGTTATTGTGAGTTTCTTTATACCGACATTGACGGACCCTGACATGAAATCGAAAGCCACTGGATTCAACCGACTTTATTTTGCGACGCTGTACTCATGGCAGGGGCTTCGCAGCAGCTGGGCCTCTGAAGCAGCCATCAGGCAGGAAGTTATTGCTTTAGCACTGCTGCTTCCCATTTCCTTGCTGGTTGAGGTATCCGCTGCCGAGCGAGCTTTATTGGTATTGAGTCTGTTTCTGGTCTTTATTGTGGAGCTGTTGAACACTGGCATCGAAGCTGTTGTGGACAGAATTGGCAGTGAGTACCACGAACTTAGCGGTAAAGCGAAAGATATCGGCTCTGCGGCAGTCCTTGCCAGCCTTATCACAACCGCTCTCGTCTGGTTTATTATTCTGTACTAAGTACCAACAGGTGTTGCCATGCGAATTTTACTGGTAGAAGACGACCTATTACTGGCTCAGGGACTGAGTACGGCGCTGACACGAATCAACTACCGCGTGGAGCTATGCACGACCGGAAAACAAGCGATCCAGGCGGCCAGTGAAAGTCAGTTTGAACTGATGATTTTGGATTTAGGTTTGCCAGATGGTCTGGCACTCAATGTGATTAAATCGTTGCGGAATTTAAAGCACGGCATCCCAATACTGATCCTGACTGCCTGGGATCATTTAGAAACAAAAATAGAAGCATTAAACGCGGGTGCTGACGATTACGTGCTAAAGCCCTGCGATAGCAGGGAAATTGAAGCAAGGTTGCGTGTGCTCGTAAGGCGTCATCAACAGCGCCAATTGGATCAGTTGCAATGCGCGGACTTAACGATGGATTTAACCGTGCATGAATGCCGCTACCAAGACCGTTTAATATACCTAACCACCCGCGAATTTCTGTTGCTAAAAGAGTTTATGTTGCATCAGGGTAAAATTCTATCCCGCCAGCATCTGGAAGAGCTGAGCAACGGCTGGACCGGAGAGACAGAGAGTAATTCGATAGAGGTGCATATTCACAACCTGCGAAAAAAAACTAAGCCTGAGTGTATTAAAACGATACGGGGTATTGGTTACATGATGGTAAATCAGTATGAGGATTAACAGCATACGCCGAATGATTTTACTCGGTGTAAACAGCGTTGTTTTACTTCTGATGGTGATTACCGGGTTCATTACGTACTCCAGCACTCACCACGAATTGGATGAGCTTTTTGATGCCCAACTGACTCAATACGCACGTCTTTTAGACCAACTGCTGATACAAAACTCGCTCTCTCTTGACCACACAGATCCCCTGATTGTTTATGTCCCTCAGATTGCCGAAGATGGTATTGAGCGAACTTCCGCAGAGGAGCGCAGGCCAGAGGGGCACAAATACGAAAACAAAGTGGCGTTTCAGGTGTGGTCAACAGATGGGAAACTGCTGATGAAGTCAGCGAACGCCAGTGATCGGGAGCTGGCTCCCAGAACATCAGGCTATCACGAAGTGTTTCATGATAACCGGCGCTGGATTTGTTATAGCACCTACAACAGAGAGCATGGCTATTGGATATTCACAGGACAGAGAGAAGATATTCGTGGAGAACTTAGTTTTTATCTGGCGTTAGATCAGTTGATCCCGCTGAGTATCGCGCTGCTCCCTATTACCATCCTGATTTGGATAGCTGTTTACTGGGGCATTAAACCCATTCGGGATTTATCGAAGGAACTGGCCATAACTAAACCGTCTATGCTGACTCCCATAGATATAACCTTACCTGTCGAATTAAGGCCCTTTCAAATCGCGATTAATCAGCTTTTGAAGGACTTAAAAAGCTATTTAGTCAAAGAGAAACGCTTTATAGCCGATGCCTCGCATGAACTCAGAACACCGCTCAGTATTTTGTTGGTTCATGCAGACAATATTAAAAAATCGACGTCCAAAGAAGAAACCGACGCCGCTGCTAATGCCATTCTTATCAGCACAAAACGTCTGTCACATCTGGTCAGCCAATTGATGGAAACGGAAAAGCTGGAACACTCAGGGCAGCTGAAACTTACCAGTCTTAAACTGATTTCACTTATTGAAGAGAGCCTTGCTCTGGTTGACGTTGGCTTATTGGACAAAGTGGAATGGGACCTTGATATAGACCCCTCACTTGAGCTTCGCGCTGAACCTGGTTTGTTGGTAGCAGCCCTTCGGAATCTGTTGGATAACGCTGCAAAGTACGCGAAAGTACAAAGTCATGTCAGGATCACTGCTCACGTAGTTGAAAACAAACTTGTATTAACGATATGCAACGAACTACCTGAAGGCATAGACGTTGATTTAGAACGAATGGGAGAACGTTTTTATCGCCATCAGAGCAATCAACACATCAGTGGCGCAGGTCTTGGTATCTCCATTACCACAAAAATACTGGAGTTGCATAACGCTGAGCTGTCTTATTCGCTTGAGTCCAGATTAGTTATCACCACTGTGATATTTAGTGCTTAAGTTTAGATGTTTCTGAAGTCTCACAGAAGTATTGTGTTGGTTCAGATTTTGTTTGAAGTGCTTCGAAATGGACTATGAGTACGTCAAGCCGATTGTCTGCTTTCAGTGAAAAGTTGTGGTTCAACAACAGCCAGACAGCTTTCAATATCTGGCACTGAGTTACGCTCCAGCTACATAATATTTTCAGCGACGCTGGTAGTACATGTTTACTGATCGGTTAAATTTTTCTTCTTCAAATCGATAAGTAATTCTGCTTTTTGCAAAGACCCCATCTGGCTGAATAACTTTAATAGTTCAGCCTCATCATCACTTTCACAGAAAAAGTAAGCCAAAGGGACATTCAACTCCTTCGCCATCCGTTTCATAGTTTCCAAGTCTGGCAGGTGCCGGCCTTTCTCATAGTGATTCATGCGGCTGCTCGCTGAGCCTGCTTCAAAACCAATACGCAAGCCCAGCTCAGTCTGACTGATACCTGTAGCTTTTCTGGCTTCCTTAAGTCGGATGGTAAAAGGGATGATTTGCGACACTGTTTCATACGGTGAGCTCTGAATACTTAGATTGTCTAAGGAATGCCAAGGGGAGTATACTTAGGAATCCTCAGTATTTCTATGTTCATCTAATTACTCCCATAGGGAGTGCGGTGTTAAGGCAGACATTCTCATGCATACATTGTCGGATCAGCAGTTATCTCCGACGCTCGTCGTTAAATCGCTGCTTGCAAATGGCTTTCCTGAATTTTCCTTTTCGGATTTACTTCAGGAATTCAAACGTCACTTTCCAACACAAAGTACAAAAACTGTCTATCAGTCGCTCTATCGAGTGGTCGACCGTTTTGTAAAAAAGGGCCATCTGGTGAGACAGAATACGTCGGATGGTAATCTTGTTTTTCAGCAAGCTAATGTATTACGTGAGTTGGATGTTGGCGTGAGCAAAGTTGTTGAGAATTCTGCGGTTTCTGCCCTGAAAGAACAGTTGCGGGACGAGCTGGTCCGAGCCGAGCGCGAACTCTGGGTCAGCAGCAGCGCTGCAGATCAGTGCCAACAAAAAATGCAGACTTACCCCCAATTGCGTCAAAAGCTCAGCAAGATGCACATGGAGTATAAGGAAAAGTCCCTGAGTAAATTGGGTGAGGTTGAAGTGCTCAGACGCCTGCTTATTGAATGCGAACAACCATGAAACTGCGTTCCTGGCAGCAGAAAAGTATCGAAACGGCATTGAACCACTATGCTGACGGCAACAGACATTTTCTTTGTTTGGCCACGCCTGGTGCCGGCAAGTCATTGATGGCCGCATTTTTGGCTAAACGATTGTTACAACAGAGACAAATTGATTTTATTCTTTGTTTTTCACCATCGTTAACGATTGCTCAAGGCTTGAAGGAGACCTTTGAGTCGCAATTTGCTAGTGGATTTGATGGCAAGCTAGGTGATATTGGAACATCTCTGACCTATCAAGCAATGCTGAATCTGCCGGAGAAGTTTTGGTTATTACTGAAGCGGTTTCGGGTATTTGTGGTCTTTGACGAAATTCATCACTGTGCAGGCGATGAAACAGGTTTTAACGCCTGGGGGCAAGTTATCTTGCGCCGTATTCAGGAGCATGCACGTTTTACTTTGGCGCTGACCGGTACTCCGTGGCGCTCCGATCAATTGCGTATCGCCATGGCGAAATATTCAGATCCTGAAGGCCAGATTTTACTGGATTATCGATATGGCCTACGTCAGGCTATCGGCGATGGGGTTTGTCGAAGTCCGCATATTGTGCTGATTGATAACAATAAAATCACGGTCAAACGTGATTCTGGCTCAGAGCAATTTTCGTCATTAGCTTGTGCGCTCAATTCTGGCGAAGTTCGGTTCCAGCAAATGTTGCTGAACATAGATACACAACGTTTTGTGCTCAAACAGGCACTGCTAAAACTGATGGAGCTTAAAAAGGAGCAGCCATCAGCTGCCGGATTAGTGGTTGCTGCAAACATTGCACACGCTCACCAGCTGACTCAGTTGCTGAACAATGAATTTCAGCAAAGCTGTGTTGTGGTCACTTACAATGATTCATCAGCACAGCAAAAAATTGAACATTTCAGAACAAGTTCGACGAGCTGGATTATCAGTGTTGGAATGATAGCCGAGGGCACAGATATACCACGTCTGCGCGTTTGTTGTTTGTTAAGTCTGGCAAGAACCGAGCTTTTCTTCAGGCAGGTGCTTGGTCGTGTGCTTCGTCTGCAACCTGATCAATCTAACCATTCAGGCTGGCTCTATTGCCTTGCAGAGCCTGGACTCGTCAGATATGCAGAACAGCTGGGGCAAGAAATACCTGAGCAGCAAGTGACAAGCAGATTGAACATGCTCCAGGTAGTGGCGGGTGAACCATCCAACGGTTCAAATCGCAAGGTACCGTTAGAGCTGCGCAGTGAATTTGCAAAGCAACCGGACGAGTTGTTATTTGAGGGAGAGTTTATGCCCCAGGCTGCAACTATCAAAACGACTCACGGGGAAGAACTGCTAAGCGTCTGGATGCAAGGTAAGTTTACAGAGCGGGTACTGGCACTGATTGGTTGACGGCTACTTAAAAAAGGCTTGGGGAGATGTTGAGCAACCAGTCTTGGCTGTTCTTTCTAAACACAAGAATTATGCACGGATACAAGTCAGCGCTGCTTAAGCAATTTGGGTCGGCTTCGTATGAAATCTGTGAAGTTAGGCACACCTCACGTTAAAAATTGAAGCATCCAATCAAGGGTTAGGGCGTTAATTACTTTTAGCTTTGTTCTTAATCTTAATGAACAGCAGTCCTCCGAAAAGAGTGATAGCGTTTAAAGACAACAAAACTATACCTATTGCTTTAATAGACATTGAGGCTTTCCTCTAAAAAAACATGAACAAAAAGCAGCCTGGCAAGACCGTAAATTTGATACAAATCAACTCCAGAAGGTACTTTTGAGTCTTCGTTATATTTCCCTCAAATCCCATCCCAATTTACCATGATTTTGATAACAAGCACTCCAATGGTTACGGTTTGTGCGCCACAAAAATGTTCAATCGTCCAAAGACCGCGCTGACTTTAGCCGCGCAGGCAATTTTGCCAAAATGCGTTGTCCGTTTTGCTGCTGTTTCAGACACCCATGAAATCATCCTTTTGCCCTTAAAAACAATATCTATGGTCCGATGGAAGCTGCAGGGACCTCGGATTATTTCTTAATTAATAGATCAAGCAATCGTTTAAAACCCTTTACTTCTCAACCTAAACAAGAAACATTCTAATCGTTAGCTACGCCAAGGAATGAATCGACCAGAGTTTCCTAGACACAAAATAGCATTACAATGCAGTGTGTTAAGGGGGACAAATGACGACAAAACGGTTTCCAGAAGAATTTAAGATTGAAGCAGTCAAGCAAATTACGGAGCGCGGCCATTCTGTGGCGAGCGTTGCGAAGCGTTTAGACATCTCTACAAACAGTCTTTACCTGTGGCTTAAAAAATACGGCAGCAACAGCGAACATTATCAACAGGTTTCTGAGCAGGAAGCCAAGATCCGTGAGTTAGAGAAACAACTGAAACGGGTGACGATGGAACGCGATATATTAAAGGAGGCCGCCGTGTACTTTGCCGTGGAGTCAAAGAAAAGTACACGTTCATAAAATCCAGACTGGCTCACTATCCGGTGCAACTGATGTGTCAGGTGCTGAATATTCAGCGCAGCGGGTTGTATGCATGGTTAAAACAGCCACATTCTGGCCGGACCTTGGAAGACAACCGCTTGTTAGGGTTAATTAAGCATTCGTGGCTGGAAAGTGGCTGTGTTTATGGCTATCGCAAAGTCACCAGCGATTTGAAAGATTTAGGCGAACGATGCAGTAAAAACCGCGTGGCCAGGCTGATGAAGCAGGAAACGCTGAGTGCGCAAGTGGGATACCGCAGACGGAAAGGCCACTACCATGGCAAGCCTGCGGTGGTGGCGCAGAATGTGTTGCAACGCGAGTTTGATGTCACAGAACCGAATCGGGTTTGGGTCACCGATATAACTTACATCAAAACCCATGAAGGCTTTCTGTATCTGGCGGTCGTACTGGACTTGTTCTCGCGTCAGGTTGTTGGTTGGTCGATGCAGCCGAGAATGGATGCGGATGTGGTGCTCAAAGCGTTACTAATGGCGATCTGGCGCAGAAAACCCAAGCAGGAAGTCCTTGTTCATTCCGACCAAGGCAGCCAGTTTACTGGCTACGAATGGCAAGGCTTTTTAAAAGAACACAACCTCAAAGCCAGTATGAGTCGTCGCGGTAATTGCCATGACAATGCGTGTGCAGAAAGCTTTTTCCAGTTGTTAAAGCGAGAGCGGGTCAGGCGAAAAGTGTATGTAACCAGAGAAGAAGCGAAGTCGGATATCTTTAATTACATCGAAATGTTCTATAACATCAAACGCAAACATGGGTACAGTGGTGATCTGCCTCCTGCTGTATTTGAAAAGCAGTACTTTATGAGGCAACAAACTGTCTAAGAAAGTCTGGTCGATTCAGAAAGCCTGATATGTTGTTATCAATTATTTTTCCGTTCCATAAATAATGACAAAGAATCAATTGAGGGCTCAATGATACTTTTTGAACTCACGCCGGCAGATATTTCGAATTTAAACGATAGCGATTTAAGAGAGTTAGTCGCTCGCCTTTGTGAAGCTGAATTAAGCCGACAAGGAATATCACCAGTCCATATAAAATGGGGCGGAGCGCAAGAAGCGCCTGACGGTGGTCTTGATGTTTACGTGCAAGAAATCGGCTCATTGGCGGCCCCAGGCTTTGTACCCCGCATAAACACTGGTATTCAAGTCAAGAAAAATAGTATGAGTAAAGCCGCCTGCGCTAAAGAGATGCAGGAGCGCGGCAATGTTAAAAAAATCATCTCCCATCTTGCAGACAATCACGGCGCTTACATTATTGTCAGCGGGAAGGATCGTTGCTCAGATAAAATGCTTGCTGATCGTATTTCAGGTATGGCATCAGTGATTAGAGGTTTGCCAAATGAGGAAAACCTTAAACTTGATTTTTATTGCAGTGATAGGCTTTCTAATTGGTTGAGGCAGCATCCGGGTGTTGCGCTTTGGACAAGAATAAAACTTGGCAAACCGCTCGCTGGTTGGAAACCATTTGGACGCTGGACGTCTGTACCGACTAACAAAGAAGATGAATTACTCCTCGACGATCATCCCTGCGTAAGAGATCTAAATTCCCCAGATAAAAGCGCAGTTGCACTTCTCGACGGAATAAAATTGGCCAGAGATAAATTCCGTAATCCCCGCAGCGCAGTAAGAATTACCGGATTGTCAGGTGTTGGAAAAACAAGGTTTGCCCAAGCATTATTTGAAGCCGGAACTGGTGAGAATGCTTTGCCATCAACCGACGTAATTTATGCTGATTTAGGCGAAGACTTAAAACCCTCTGCTGCGGAATTGCTGACCTATTTAATCGCCAACGATTATCCAGCCTTTGTAGTACTGGATAACTGTAACCCGGAAGTGCATAGGCAGTTGCAGAAACAGCTATCAGAGAGCAAAGCAAGATTAAGCCTGTTGACGATTGAGTATGATATTTCAGACGATAAGCCTGAGGAAACAGGTGTCATCCATCTTGAACCATCCAGCGAGAAAACCGTCTCTGCGCTTATTCAAAGACTCTTTCCGGAGCTGGGGCAGCTCAATGCTGATAGGATCGCTGAGTTTGCTGGTGGTAACGCTCGCGTGGCAATAGCTTTGGCTAATCGGGTAAACGCCGATGAAACACTGACTAAGTTTTCTGATGATGCACTTTTCAAACGACTGTTCAGTCAGAGGAAAGAGCACTCTGACAGCTTATTGATCAACGCTGAGATTTTGTCTCTGGTTTATTCATTTAATGTGTCATCTAAAGAGTTTAACGACGAACTTAGCGTGTTAGCAAAGATCGGGGATGTTAAACGGACCTCGCTGCACAAAGATCAAGCCGAATTGCTCCGCCGTCAGCTTATTCAACAACGGGGTAACTGGCGGGCAGTTTTACCACATGCACTTGCTAACCGGTTGGCAAGTAGAGCATTGGAAAATATCGCACCAGATGAAATCAATTCAGAGCTGTTTAAACCAGAGAATAACCGCTTACTTAAGTCGTGTGCGCACAGGCTGGGCTATTTGCATGACTGCCAAGCGGCACATGAACTAGCAAGTAGCTGGCTAAAGCTCGGATCACCGCTAAACAACATCGCAGCCGGTGACCCGGAACATTTAACCATACTGAGTTATATTGCACCTGTCTTACCCGCAGCAGCTCTTTCAGCTATAGAAAAAGCATGTGAAGATGAAAACTTTGCTTCTAGAAAAAAAAATGATGATTTTTCCAGCATTGTAAGCCTACTCGTTAAGTTGGCGTATGAAGATGAAATGTTTGATAGAGCTGCGGCGATGTTGCTGAAATTCGCTGAAACAGAAGATAAAGATGAAAAAAACGACAGTATAGTAGACAAGCTAGACCAGCTATTCTCACTATATCTCTCAGGTACTCAGGCAACTCCAGAGCGCAGACAGAAGTTTCTGCGGCGTTTACACTATAGCGATAACAAAAAGCATCAAGAAATCGCAGAAAAACTATTCAGTTCCGCTTTTGAAGCATACAACTGGTCTTCCTTTGGCGGTTTTAGCTTTGGTGCCCGTAAACGAGATTGGGGCTGGCAACCCAAGACGAACGCGGAAGTAAAAGTATGGTATGAGGGATTTATTGATATCTTAAAATCCGGTCTTGAGTCTACTGAGGAGAAGATCAGGAATCGCAACCGGAGTATTTTATCAGCTTACTTCCGCGGTCTTTGGTCAAAAGCACATTGCTTCGAAACTCTAGTTAAATTAATAAGACAGCAGAGTGCTATAGAATACTGGCCTGAGATTTGGCGGTCGGTAAAACAGACTCTGCATTATGACGGGAAAACTCATACACCAGAACTACTCACCTTATTGGAAAGCTTAGAAAAAGAACTAGCTCCTTCGAATTTTACTCAAGACTTAGAAAACCATATTTTCTCTAATATTCATGCTCTTACTGAATACTGTGACGAAAGTTACTCAGAAAGTTATGAGGTTATCAGCGAAAAAATCACTAAGTTCGGTGAGATTGTTGCAAAACAACCAGATACTTTGGAATATCTGGCTCCGAAGCTTTGGTGCGTAAATACTGATTCAATGTGGATGTTTGGCAAAGGACTTGCGCAAGGAAGCTGGGACAAGCTCAAGGCATTTTATTCACTAGTCTCGTTGATGCAGAAACAAAAGTTAACGGTAGTTTATCCAGACTTATTTGCTGGCTTTATCAAAGCTGTTTATTTAGAAAATCGTGAACTGGCAAAACAACTACAAGAACAAACACTATTGATCCCAGAATTACGGCTGCACTTTGTCTATTTACTTAGCACAACACCATTAGACCGATGGGGAGCCAATAAACTGCGTGAGGTGGCAAATGCTGGATTTCTGGAAGCATCGCGGTTTGAACGCATAGGATTGGGCCGTATTCATGAGACGCTTAATGACGATGATTTAGCTGCAATTCTAAATGCAGTTAACAATTTAGATAATGGCGTGTTTTCAGTAATTAAAATACTTGGTATGCGATTCTTCATTGACAAAAATAGCACTTATGTACCTAAAGAAATCCTCAGAAAATTGGGCCGTAAATCTATTTCTAGCTTGCTGTCAGTAGATAAAGATGACTTTAATAATCATCAGCAATTTGGTTTGGATAAAATTATTGAAACGTGCCTAACTAAAACAGCTCCAAAAACGGAAATTAATGAAATTATCGATCTGTTATGTGAAGGAATAGGTAACTATCGGCTATTCAGGTCAGATCTCACCAAAACAATTTCGATATTAGTTAATAACTTCCCCGAGCTTGTCTTAAATAGAGTATTTAATGGTGACGATAGGCAAGAATATCTTGCATCCCGCTTGTTTAGAGATAACTTTTCGAGGCATGTTTCTTATCTAAATGATGTGCCAACCAGTCGTTTACTTGCGTGGTGTAACAAAGATGAGTTGCGTCTTCAGGCTGTCGCTAAATCCATCTCTGCATTCAAATATTTGCCTAAAGATCCTGGCCAAGATGAAAAGCATAGAGTGGTAACTCTGACTGAACATGCTTTAGTGTTACTTGACGTGGCCAAAGATAAACTGGCTATTGCAAATGAAATATATGAAGACATTTGTCCAAACTCCTGGTCAGGCTCAAGAGCAGATATTATGGAGGAACGCGCTGCAGCTTTTTCTGCACTCACAGATTACTCTATACCGGAAATAAGACGGTTTGCAGAATCTAAAATGTTGATTCTCAAAGAAGCAATTCGTGAGGAAAGGAAATTCGAAGCATATCGATTTGCCGAGCTGGAGCAAACGTTTGAATAGAAAAGTATTTAACATTCGAAAGCGGACGTGAACTCGTAAAATCTGGAAATATCCGCTTCTGACACCTAAATATTAGTAACACAATTCGCCAATTGTCACGGGGCTGTTGGTGAGCAGACCAGGTTTGTAAATAGCATTAATTACCTGCGCATTGAACCAAATGCTAACTTATAAATTACAGTTCTGTGCTTAGGCGAGTTTTATCCCATTTATTTATAATAATATCTAGCAATGGCTAATAAAGAGTAAAATCTTAGAGAGGATTCAAGATTGATTGCAGAATTTATTGAAACTATTAATAGTATTCCTAAACTCATGGAAGCGATAAATAATCTAATTAAAACACCTTACGGATGGTTTATTCTATTGGGGATGCTTGCTTGGATTGCATTTAATAATAATATTTTATTTTTTATAAAGTTGCGAGAAGAGAAATATAGTAGAAAATCAGAGGAAATCGAAAAGTATCTATCAAATAAAGATAATGTTGATGGACTTACTGAAAAAGTCTTAGGTGAAATTAGAACAACCAGGATATTTAAAGTTGCCACAGGTATTTATGCTGAAAAGAAAAGGAGAGACGCATTAATAAATTTATATAATAGTAGCTCAAGTAATATTACTTGGATCTCCATAAGGCGAGCTAATGCTTATATTAAGGTTGCTGAGGATGACTCGGTGACAATTGATGAACCAACTTTATGGCAGCAACTGGGTAGGTATTATAATATTATCGTTTGTTGGCTTTTTTTATTTCTCGCAGTAGCGAGTTTACTTTTAGTTGCAACCCAGTCTGATAAAGGTATTCTCCATTTTATCTTTTTTCTGGTGTTGATGTGCTTGTCTATAGGTGTAGCAATTTTCTCAATTGCACAAAATCTGCCACTAGACTCAGCAATAAAAATTCGCAAAGAAATCAATCATCGATCTGGGTTAAAAGCTGATTGATCTATTGCTCGTTAATTAGAGTTACCTACTGAACAACAGCTCTTATTATTATCGCCCCCTAGTTCGCTGCCTTATTGCCAGTGAAGCCATACAGATAAAATTGTCCAACTAATAGTAATTAGCGGCGGCAACTCGTTATGCACCTTTTGTATAATCCTCTTATTTTTCATTATTTACATGTCTTGTACACCAGTAATGTACATGTTTAAACAATTCAACTACCTTATTAGGTATGAAATTTCTGACATCACTCAAAAATTCTTCGGATTCTCTATAAACCATAAGCACAAAAAAAGAAAATAAACAAAAAATTAGTGAATGTATGATCCAAGCTATGATATTGCTCGACTGAAAATAGCTCCAAGATAAATACAACCCGAATAGGAGGATTGTTGTTAAAATCCCGGACACTACGATGAATGTTTTTACAATGCCCCACACTAAAAAGCTTAAACTTTCACTAATGTAGATTGGTGATGCAGCAACTCCTAGCAATCCACTAAAAATGTAAGAAATAAACTGAGGGCCTAATATCAGTAATAATGCCCCAAAAATAATGGAAAGACTTAGATTTATGTCTAGAGACGCTATAATTAGATCATTAATTAGGTTGCCAGCTTCACCTCTAAATTCCCCAGTACTATCAATGGCGCCATACGTAACAGCGCAGAAGCCGATTAGATGAGAGACCACAAGTGTAAGGGCATAAAAATACCATACGATACGAATGTCTGAATCGTGCTTTGCTCGAAGCACTCTGCCTGCATAGTATATTAAGCCAATTAAAAAAATGGCCATCATAAAGGCTAATATGTACTTAATCATTTTTATACATAAACTCTTAGTATGTTCTGTCTAGCCCTTTAGATTTTTATCTGGTGTTCGATGCTGGATAATGGTCTATTGAGTAGGTAGATGCGTTCTTTGTTGGTGCATCTGATCCTAATTTAATTTATGTAAATAGGGAATATGCGTATATGTTTTTTATGGAAACATGTGTCTGGATTGTTTTTTATTTGAATGTCAATTTTTCATTTAAAAAATGTGCAGTTGATGTATGTGATTGGATGAAATCCTAAAAATATATTTAGATACTACAGCTTGATAGATGTTCTTTAACATATGGCTGCAATCAAACATTTTTTTAATGTGTCATATGTAAGCATGTTTATTACATTGAAATGTAGAAGTTAACTAAATGAGCACGGATTTAAACCGATTTAGGCACAGATAATTCAACTTTTGTTTTCTTGTAACTTATTAATAGTCTTGGTTCCATCTCATCACCCGAAAAATCATAAACTAGTAAGTCAGGTTGATATAAATCAAACGCTTGCCCTAAAAAGACACATACGGCGTTAGAGGCGCATATTAATACATGCAGTCTTTGTATTGCATATTTGTCAAAAAGTGTTTGCATTAAGGTATGGAGGTCTGCTTTCAATTCAAGCCCATTGTGTGGATGTGGAATCGCTGCGTTCCCCATCTGTTTAGCTAATACTTTAATTGTTGGCAGCCCAAGTTTCAGCTCCTGCCGCCTCATAGAATCAGTGTAATTTGTCATTCCAATACACAGCGTAGCTTCTTGTGTGCCAGATAATTGATCTCCGTCCCACTTAATCTCATACGGCTTATCAATTTTTCTCTTTTGTGGCCACATCCAGCAATTACCATCTCTGTAACGAAGCATTGGGGTGATTTCACATTTGTTACCTAAGCAAGCACCTAAACCCACTAATGCAGGCATCGGGCCAAACGCAAATAGTGCTGCTTTATGTGATGCTTTTTGAGTTTGCTGAATTATGGAAAGGGCTTCATGCTCCACTACCTCATTCATATCATTTAGAAAACTTTCTGGTTTCCTTCGATAGCTTTTATCATTACTACTTAAGACATTTAGTGTTCCAGCAATACGAGCCTTGATATGAGAAAGACAGTTGGCTATGTCGCGCTCGTCTGGCTCTGATGCGACATGACCTCCAATTGGCCAGAGGATCGAAAAGACGGGTACTGGTCGAAAACTCAGGCCTTCAAGCAGTCTTGTCACACTCCTGGTAAATTCCTCTCGCATTTTAGTTAGCCTAGACGCATTAAAATCAACAGTCGCGATCTTATCTATTAACCTGTGATGTTTATCACATAGCATCAAGACATTATTTGGTTCATCTGATAAAAGTGCAGATAAGTAGGGTATTCCTCTTGGCCCTGATTCCGATGAAGCAACGTTATGAGCATTGTAGCCATAATTACCTAAGTACCCAGTTAGATCATCAACCACAAGGTTTTCCCCGCAACCTTCAAACATGCAGTATCCATGGCTGTCCTGTGCCACTCTATCAAGCGTTGGTTTAGTGAATCCCTTTCCTCTCCCCGTTTCATTACGACCATCTACAAGTCGTAACAAAAATGCCTCTAACTCATCAATAGCTAAGACGGTGGATTGACCTTCACATTGGTTCCACACACCCACCAAATTTTCTAACGTATTAATATCATTCGTTGTTAATTGCTTTCCCTGTAGATGACGTAATTCAATGCCCGTGACGGCCCCGAGTTTTAAAAGTGCTCTACGTTTTTCATTTATTGGAAGATTTAGGCGCAAACTCACTTTAAAGTTCGGTTCTAGAATAACTAAAACTTGATTCTGGCCGTTCATATCGGTCAGTACACCTAGTCGAGCTGATTCAGGTAATGTCCCTAACGACGATAAGAATTTGTTTAATTCATCAAGAGTCTCTATCGGCTCAAATGCAGCTTGGTGAATACTTATATTCTGCTCAATCATGTTTGCTCCCTGGCTCCTCATTTAAGACAGATTCAATCTGCAGCGATAGTTCAACGATACTACCTTTATGAAGCGTATACGCAGATGTTTTCTGTAAACCAACGACTATAAAGAACAATGGGCGATCTGGATTATCACGCTCATGACTTCGCCAATCCATTTTATCTATGCCGGATGGTACAGGTACGTCCTGTGGGTGAGTATGCCATGTACCTATATATCCAAGTAACCGATCTGATTCATCGTAGGCAGTATCAATGTCTGCTTGGTGAGCTTCAGCATCTAATGTGAAAGTGGTTCTGGTTCTTGTATCTGATGCTTTAGGAGTTGTTATTTCATCGACTAGCACATCACCATTCTGAAGATAGCATCCAATAAGAAGACCAGCAGATTCCACTGAAGATGGTTCTATTTGTTTGTAGCCAAGCATCTTTTGATAAACTGCTTCGGCCAAATAAAGACGTTTGCCGGATGGGCTTAAGAACTTAATTGGCTCTTCAGGGTGACAGATATCACAGAGAGGGTGCCGCAACAGTTGTTTTTTCAAAGATGAATTAAAAGTGTAATATCTGGAGGTAAGTTTCAGTCCTTGGAGTTCTGATTCTTTGCTATCGCCCTTCCAACTAACTTTTGTTGATTCAGTCAGTTTCTTCTCCAAATAACTGATTGCTAAATCTGCGGCAATAAGGGCTGTTTGTGTAGAGCTTATCGCTCCGTAAGGGATAAACATTTCTCCGCAGCCCGCATAGTTCTTCACTATATTTTGATTGGGTATCAAAAAGTTGAGATTAGATGCGAGGCCTCTCGTCCCTGTGTTGGATTCAACATATGCGCACCTCAAACATCCTTTTTTACGAGGAATGTCGAGGATTGCGTGCCCTCCAATTCCAAATCCTTCCAACCAGCTATAAATTGCTGGGGTATTACCCGCCGATTTAACCAAATAGTCATGAAATAGTCTGAATCGCCACCAATAAACTAGACACTTCCCAGCCGTTCTTGGTAACGGTTTTCATACTCTACCGGTGACAGCAGATTATTGGAACCATGTTTCCGTTTACTGTTGTAAAACATTTCAATGTAATCAAACACATCACTTCTGGCCTCATCACGCGTCGTGTAGACTTTCCGCTTGATCCGCTCTCGCTTTAACAACTGGAAGAAGCTTTCTGCCACTGCATTGTCATGACAGTTTCCGCGTCTGCTCATGCTGCCTTGTAAGCCATGAGTTTTCAGGAATGCCTGCCAGTCATGGCTGGTGTATTGGCTCCCTTGGTCGGAGTGAACCATCACCTGTTTTTTAGGCTGACGTCGCCACACGGCCATCAGCAATGCGTTCAGCACAATATCTTTGCTGATTTGGGAATGCATCGACCAGCCAACAACCTTGCGCGAGAACAAATCCACAACCACAGCCAAATACAGCCACCCCTCATGCGTGCGGATGTACGTGATATCAGTTACCCATACCTCGTCAGGCACTAACGGATTAAACTGCCGCTGCAAGCGGTTCGGCGTAATGATATGGCTGTCCCCCTTACGTGATCTGGGTTTGCGATATCCAACCTGTGCTTTAAGCCCTTCGGATTGCATCAACCGGTATACCCGGTTAATGCCGCAAGACTCGCCGAAATCACGTAAATCAGAATGAATTTTACGGTAGCCATACACACAACCAGACTCCAGCCAAAACTGTTTTATTAATCCTGTCAGCCGCCGGTTTGCTTTATCGCGTTTCGACAGCGATGCCTTACTCCACGCATAGTATCCACTGGGATGCACATCCAACATGTTACAAAGCCAGCGCACCGGCCAGCTGTCGCAGTGTTCTTTAATGAAGGCGTATCTTAGTCGGACAGCTTTGCGAAGTACGCCGCGGCTTTTTTTAGAATGTCGCGCTCTTCGGTGGCTCGCTTCAGCTCTTTTTGCAGTCGCTTAATCTCGGCCTGAGCGTCAGCCAAATCATTATGCTGTTGTTTGTCAGGACCGTACTTTTTAATCCAGGCGTACAGGCTGTGCGTGGTGATATCGAGCCGTTTGGCAACATCCGCAACTGAATGGCCGCGATCAACGACCTGCTTAACTGCTTCGATTCTGAATTCTTCGGGGTAACGTTTACTGCTCATAGGCACCTCTCTTTGAGTTAGTTTATCTAACTGAAAGGTGTCTAGGAAATTAGTGGCGATTCAGTCTCTGCAGATACCAAACCCTGATAAAACAGATGACTGAGGGTCTGTGAACTTGTGTATTTTTTGACATGTATCAGATCTGTACTTGCTTTTATTAAATCGCAAACTTCAATTTTGCTGTAGCGTCCACCAAATGTGACGGTATCTCTGTCAAGCAGCTCTATATCTGAGATTGCTGATGCGACGAACATGTTGTAGTGCTGCTCATCGTTATGGTCAAATTCAGGCAAGGTGATTGTGTAATGTGGAATTCTGCTTAAAGCATCGTTGATACTATCAACAAAAGTATCTGCAACTTTGTACCACACACCATTGCGAAGCATATAAGTGCAGCTGTTCCAGGTGATTTCTGCGTAAATGCTGCGATAAGCAGACCACTGCTTAAATGATGAATAGGATGAATCTAGGCAATGGATTGTTTCATTCTTGAGATTTGAGATTGATATTACCCCATGCTTATTTGATATATATGTGGTCAATCTATGCAGGTTTAATACAGGATAAGTACTCTTATCCATCCCGAACGAATACCCCAGATTTGTTTCCCAATCGACAATTTCAGGTTCGCCCAGCCATATCTTAGTATTGCTGCCACTCTGTATATCTTGAAGCAACTTACTCTCTAACTGCGTTACCACTGTCGTGTCTTTTTCTCGACGAATGTTATCTACCCATTCGTAATCAGAAGGTAAACCAGCCTGGTAACGTTCTAGTGTTTTGCGTAATATTCTGGGTAAGTGGCCCAACTCTAATTTAGGTTTTATAGTCAGAGAATCTCGTCCAGTAACAACACTTCCGAACATATCAACATTACTGATCCCTGTAATGGCATAGAGCAAGTCAGTTTCGGTATCAATTAATAGTTGCTCAATGTCCACTCCTAAGCTGCTTTGTGTTCTGGAGTTCAGCGGAGTCAATTCACTGGTGGCTTTATCCATACTACGAATTTCAGAGCTTTTCGTTGAGTTTAGTGCTACACGAAGGCCGAAATCACGCTCAATGGCCTCAGGGTTATGCAATGTATGGCCTAATCCGAAAGTGACAAGAAAAGTAGCATCGGTCAGTCGGACAACCAAAAGGGCTCCGCTACTTGAGTTTTCATCGAAAAGACTAGCTTGGACATCCTCTGATTGCAGAAGTAGTGTTGTCCAATCGGGAGTTTTTGTTTTCCGCCGGCGAACATATAGTGTCGCGGGTGCTCCAGATATTTCAAATGACACTGGAGGTTTCGCGTTTCCGACTTTTACTAAGTCTTCATTGGCAGCATTATTATTTTTGACCAGATAGATGGTGAGTTGGAATACTTTCTCTGTTATTACACTAGGCATTCAAAAGTCCTTCTCTTTATGCCCTTAGACTTCAAATAGGTATCGCATTTAGTTGGCCAAAACTCAACCTTTTTTGTAGGTGTTTTAGATAATGGGTTTACTGGTGACCCCAGTGTTCAAGACAGAATAGTATGTTATTAATAGTACGCATACTCCTCTGAATGGCCTTTAAATGCTCAATTTAGTATGAAAATGGTAGCTCTAACCCTGAGTCCGCGTTCTCTGATCTATCGCCCAGGCTGGCCGCCCAAGCCACTTTGGCGGTGGTGTCCGGGCGTTTTTCCCGCCATAAATGGTTTAATTCCTGTTGCAAGGCTTCATAACCTTCGCGGGTGACTAACTCTGTTTTACTCATGTTATCCGGTGATTGATTTGAAAAAGAAAGAACACTGTTCTGGTCTGACTTTATAACCATTTCACAGCAATGTGGAAAGGGAAGCTGATGAATTTCAACAGCTAACACAAAACAGCAAAAAAAAACCTGTCTTCAAATTCAGAAAATTAAAATAATAATTTCATATTAATCAGACGGTTATTGATTGATTTGAAAATATTTTAAATTATTTCATCACTGTCATTTAGATGTAACAAAAATATGTTAGGTGAATTTGATTGGGCCGACTATAGTGAAAATGTGCTTAATAAAGGAGGCCAACAATGAAAGCAAAATTAACAGGTCTGATAGTCCTTGCTACGGCTCTTGTAATGACAGGGTGCAGCTCAGCGCCAGATTACGCTTATGTGATTGATCAGAAGACCTTAGAGAAACAGGAAAACTCCACCCGACTGGGCGCTCACACAGGTCATGTGGTGTGGATGAATCCACCACTGCGGAAAGTAGAGAAGGTGCAACCTGAACAACCTGAATGAAAAACTGACAAACTTTGTAACAACTGAACCCGGCGCATGCCCTCCATGCTCCGGGTTTTTCGTTTATAGTGGGCATCATTTGCGGAGGGATTTGTATGCTCGGACAAGAAACAACAAAAATTTTAGTAGTCGACGATGACATGAGATTACGTTCTTTATTAGAACGTTATCTGGTAGAGCAAGGTTATATTGTCCGTACCTCCGCCAACTTCGAGCAAATGCAGCGTTTAATGGAGCGCGAAAATTTCCATCTGGTAGTGCTGGATCTGATGTTGCCTGGCGAAGATGGTTTATCCATTTGTCGCAAGCTGCGCCAACAAGAAAATGAAATTCCTATCATTATGCTGACCGCCAAAGGCGATGAAGTGGACCGTATTATTGGCCTGGAAATGGGGGCTGACGATTACCTGCCTAAACCTTTTAATCCGCGTGAATTATTAGCCCGTATCCGCGCCGTATTGCGCCGTAAATCAAAAGAGCTCCCTGGTGCGCCTGCAGTGGAAGAAAGTCAGGTCAAGTTTGGACCTTTTGTGTTTAATCTGGCAACCCGCGAAATGCGTAAAGGCGAAGAGCTGATGCCTTTAACCAGCGGTGAATTTGCGGTACTGAAAGTGTTGGTCACTCATGCCCGTGAGCCTTTGTCGCGCGACAAGCTGATGAATATGGCCCGTGGCCGCGATTATTCAGCCATGGAGCGCAGCATCGACGTACAGGTATCCCGCTTGCGCCGTATGCTGGAAGACGACCCGACTAACCCACGTTATATTCAAACCGTCTGGGGGTTGGGTTATGTCTTTGTGCCTGACGGTGCAGTCAGCTAAATGCGTTTGTTTCCGCGCAGCGCTTTTGGTCAGACCGTCTTTCTGATTGGTATTCTATTGCTGATTAACCAGCTGGTGTCGTATTTATCTGTGGTTTATTACGTGATTAAACCCAGCTATCAGCAAATTAACCATCTGATTGCCAAACAAATTAAAGTGGTTTTTATCGACGTGGAGCACAACGATGTGCTGCTGTCGGAAGAGTTAACCAAAAGATTCCAGCAAGCTACAGGCATTGAGGTGTATACCGATGCCACAGCGCCTTTAAATGGCTTAAATGATGCCAGCTATTACCCCTATTTTTCCGAGGAAATGTCGAAGGAATTGGGAGGTCCTGCCGAAGTGCGTATCGCTCAGCAAAACAGCTATGCTTTTTGGGTTAAACCACCACAGGCTCCGCAGTATTGGGTGAAAGTGCCTTTAACCGGGCTGGATGAAACCGACTTTTCACCGCTGAAGATTTATGTTTTTGTGATAGGTTTTTTAAGTGTGGCAGGCGGCTGGTTATTTGCGCGTCAGCTCAACAGACCTTTACAGGGCTTGCAACAAGCCGCATTGAAAGTAGGGCGTGGCGAAATGCCCGACCCTTTGCCTGAACATGGTTCGACTGAAATAGTGGCTGTCACTCAAGCCTTTAACCGTATGGCCAAAGGTATCAGTCAACTTGAGAAAGACCGGGCTTTGTTAATGGCCGGTGTGTCGCACGATTTACGTACCCCTTTAACCCGTATCCGCTTAGCCAGTGAAATGGTCAGTGAACAGGACAGCTGGATTAAAGATGGTATTGTCAGCGATATCGAAGACATGAACGCTATTATCGATCAGTTTATTGATTACATTCGCCATCACAAAGAAGAAGCGCTGGATGAAGAAGATTTAAACCTGCTGGTGCAGGAGCAAATCAGTGCCGATCGTTTACAAAAACGTGAAATATTTTCCAAGCTTTGTGAGGCATTGCCCTTAGTGCCACTGCGCCGTATCGCGATAAAGCGGGTGCTGAATAATCTGATTGAAAATGCGCTGAAGTATTCAGATGGGGCTATTGAAGTCAGTACTGGGATTGAGCGTGCCAGCCGCAAGGTTTATGTGCAGGTGCGCGATCATGGCCCTGGTATTCCTGAACACGAAATGCAGCGTATGTTTGAGCCTTTTGCGCAAGGCGATACAGCCCGAGGCAGTGGTGGTTCAGGTTTAGGTTTGGCTATCATTAAAAAGATAGTTGATATGCACCATGGTCAAATCAGTATGCATAACCATGCTTATGGCGGATTAGTGGTGACTGTCTACTTACCTTTGAGTCGGACTAAAACTGCATAAAAAAGGCTCCAGTCAGGAGCCTTTTTCATCAAAGCGGTGCCAATAAAAATTAAGCTACTTTTGGACCTGCGTTGCGGATCGCATCAGATACATCGTATTTCTTAAAGTTATTGGCAAACTCAGCAGCCAGTTTAGTGGCGTACTGATCGTATGCTGTTTTGTCTGCCCAGGTGTCTCTTGGGTTTAATAAAGCACTGTCAACGCCTGTGACTTTTAACGGCACATTCAGATTTAATTCTGGTAAATGTACAGTTTCAGCAGTGGCTAATTCTCCAGAGACTATAGCGTCGATAATGCCGCGGGTGGTTGGGATATCAAAACGTTTACCCACGCCATGCGGACCGCCTGTCCAGCCTGTGTTGACTAAATACACTTTGCTACCAAATTCACGCACGCGTTTGATCAGCAGTTCTGCGTACACACCTGCAGGGCGCGGGAAAAACGGCGCACCAAAACAGGTAGAGAAAGTTGATTCAATAGCAGAGGTTGAACCAATTTCAGTCGAACCTACTTTGGCTGTGTAACCGCTTAAGAAGTGATAAGCGGCTGCTTCTTCTGACAGGATAGAGACAGGTGGTAATACACCGCTAACATCGCAGGTCAGGAACACTACAGCTTTAGGTTCACCGGCACGGTTTTCCAGTACACGTTTTTCCACATGAGCTAACGGATATGCGGCGCGGCTGTTTTGGGTCAGGCTGGCGTCTTTGTAGTCTGGCGTGCGGTTCGCATCTAACACCACGTTTTCCAGAATAGTGCCAAAGCGGATCGCATCCCAAATCACAGGTTCGTTTTTCTTCGACAGGTCGATACATTTAGCGTAGCAACCGCCTTCAATGTTAAAGACTGAGTTAGGTGCCCAGCCGTGTTCGTCATCACCAATCAGGAAACGTTTAGGGTCTGCTGATAAGGTTGTTTTACCTGTGCCTGACAAACCAAAGAACAAGGTGGTGTCACCTGCTTCACCAACGTTAGCCGAACAGTGCATAGGTAATACACCTTTGGCTGGCAACAGGAAGTTTTGCACTGAGAACATGGCTTTTTTCATTTCGCCGGCATAACGCATGCCTGCTAATAATACTTTGCGTTCGGCAAAGTTGATCATCACAGTACCGTCACTGTTGGTGCCGTCACGCTCTGGATCACATTCAAACGAAGGCACGTTCAGAATTTGCCAGGTCTCTTTGCCGGCTTTGTTCCAGTGTGCTGAAGTGATAAACAGGTTTTTGGCAAAAATATGCTGCCATGCGGTTTCAGTAGTCACCGTCATTGGAATGTAGTGTTCCGGATCTGCACCTACTTCAAGGTGAGACACAAAATGTTCTTTGGTCGCAATAAAGTCGCTGACACGAGCCCAAAGCGCAGAAAATTTTGCCGGATCAAAAGGACGATTGACGTTGCCCCATTGAATATCCTGCTCTGTACTGGCTTCTTTGACGATAAAACGATCTGTAGGTGAGCGACCAGTTCTGTGACCGGTTTTAACCACCAAAGCGCCGTTGTCCGCTAATACACCTTCATTACGACGAATAGCGTGTTCAACTAAATCTGCCACTGTTAAATCGACGTGGCGAGTGATTGTAGAGGTCATTGTAGGGTGACTCCTTGAGGTACGTAAGTCGGTAAATTTATGGTTTTTAATAGGGTTCGGGCCGATTGTACTTCATTTGGATGGCCAAAACATCCGGAAATAGCGGGTTTTGTTGGAAATTTCATTAAAAAATGAAAACTTTCAAAGTGGGTTACAAGGGGCGGGCTTTGATTGTGGGGCCCGGATAAAACAGGCCCCACAAGGAGTTTTTGATTAGAACTTATTCAATAATAAGGATAATTCTGCACCATCAAAATGGTAAGTGCTGTTGCAGTAATCACAACTAATGTCCAGTTTTCCTTCAGCAATGTGTTCTTCGATCACTGCTTTTCCTAAACTGATGATGGCAGATTCACATTTTTCCCTTGAACAACCGCAGACAAAACGGATTTGCTGCGGCGCAAACAGCTCAACTTCCTCGTCGTGATACAGACGATGCAGCATTTGTTCAGTGGGCAAGTTCAGTAATTCAGTCGGGGTAATGGTGTCAGTGACTACGACTAAATCACTAAAGTCCTGTTTGGCTTTTTCAGGGTCAACCGGCAAGACCTGTAATAACAAACCTGCAGCGCGACTTTGCTCTTCGGTTAACTCAGTAAACAAGTATAAACGGGTCGGCAACTGTTCTGACTGGGCGAAATATGCTTCCAGAGTCTCAGTCAGGCTATCGCCTGTCAGCGGAATAATGCCCTGGTAACGTTCGCCTTGTTTTGGCGTAATAGTGACCAGCATATAACCTTCGCCTATCAGATCACGAAAACCTGTGGCACCGATTTCGGCTTGCAAGCGGGCAACACCGCGAAACTCCTGCTCTGCAGTACCATTGACCGCGGCAAAACGAACCGGGCCATCACCTTGTAACTGCACTGCTATATCGCCATCCAGTTTTAAGGTTGCCGTCAGCAAACTGGTGGCGACAACCAGCTCGGCCAATAACTGCTTTACCGGATAAGGATAATCGTGATTTTGCAACATCTGCTGCAAACTTTCGGAAGCATAAGCAATTTCGCCCCTAACATCACGTTGATTAAATAAAAAACGAACTAACACATCTTGATTCATAACAGTACCTTAAGACCTAGGATTGCTGACCTTTGATCAGCAGCAACTGACGACGCATTTTTTTGTCAGGTTTTGTTTCCGGATGAGGCGCAAACAGCAAATTCATTTTGCGCAGTTCAGCTCTTTCCAGTTTAAGCTTCTGGCTTTCTTCTGTTTCCTGATACAGAGTCTGAGCCAATGGCGCAGCCAGTCTTTTGTCAGACAATGCCTGCACTATCACAGTTCGTTCGTCCGTGCCTTGGGTCAGTTTTATCGTCGCTCCGACTTCAACCGTTTTGCTGGCTTTACAACGCTGGCCATTATAATGAACTTTTCCGCCTTCGATCATGTCTTTTGCCAGCGCTCTTGTTTTGTAGAAGCGGCAAGCCCATAGCCATTTATCTAAACGTAATATAACTGTGGTAGGCTGGTTCACCGATTTATCCATGCCTGTTCTCCAATGCACATGATCATTAAGTATAGTCTGACACCCTTTGGGTACTGTAAGGGTTCTGAATTGTGATATGTAGGCTTGTTGAGTACAAAACAACTGGGTAAGATGCAATGAGTGTTGTAACAGAATTATTAAAGAATGAATTGGCTCGCTTCCACCCGACCAGCCATTGATTGGCTTACACGTTTGCCGCAACAGCGCCTGAATTTCTGGCTGACCGGATTTTTTGCGCTGTTATTTTGTTGGTTATTGGCAAAATTGAGCTGGCAACTGCTGCCTGTGCCGCAAGCAGCTCCTATTAACTCTGCTGTCACTGCAGCAGGTCAGGCTGCCCCTGATTTGAAGGCTTTATTGGCGGCCAGTTTATTCGGTAAAGCGTCAGAACAACCAGAGGTTGCTCCAGTTGCAGTGCCTTCCTCTGCACCTAAAACAAGTCTTAACGTTAAACTGACCGGGATTGTGGCTATTTCAGGTAAGCCTGAACAGGGTGCTGCAGTGATCGAAAGTCAAGGTTCTGAGCAGACTTATGGTGTGGATGACAAAATTGAAGGCACCAGCGCCAGTCTCAGTCAGGTGTTTGAAGACAGGGTATTACTGAAAGTGTCGTCCCGTTTTGAAACTCTGATGCTGGATGGTATCGAATACCAGCAGATGGCTGCTGAAAATAGTGGCTTAAAGGAAGTTGATTATCGACCGCAACCTGAGCCTATGATGGACGGCCCTCAGCCCCCGATCGAAGAATTAGCGGATGTGCGCAAAGAAATGCTGTCGGAGCCAATGAAGTTTTTCGACTATATTCGTGCTTCGCCTCAATACCGCAATGGGCAGTTGTATGGGTACCGTGTAATGCCGGGTAAAGATCCTGAATTGTTTGAACGCATGGGTTTAAAAGCCAATGACGTAGCAGTTGAGATTAACGGTACGCCATTGAATGATATGCAACAGGCCATGATGGTCATGAATGAATTACGTGAAGCAACGCAAGCTTCTATAAAGGTTGAACGTGACGGCCAGACCAGAGACATCGTCTTTAGTCTGTCACAATAATAATTAATTAAGATGGTTAAACTCTAATGAAGTCAGTGACATCTTCTCGTCTGCACATTTCCCGTTGGTTTGGTTTGAGTGCAATTGCGCTGCTGAGTTTTTTTGCAACAGCAACTGAATATCAGCCGAACTTTAAAGGCACAGATATCAACGAATTTATTAATATTGTTGGTAAAAACCTGAACAAAACCATCATTGTTGACCCTCAGGTCCGTGGACGCATTAACGTTCGCAGCTATGAAATGCTGAACGAAAAACAGTATTACCAATTCTTCTTAAACGTGCTGGAAGTCTATGACTTCTCTGTGGTTGAAATGCAAAGCGGCGTGCTGAAAGTTGTTCGGCAAAAAGACGCAAAAACATCCAATATCCCGGTTGTCAGTGACAACGCTGGTGCTTTGGGTGACGAAATGGTCACTCGTGTAGTGCAGGTGAAAAACGTCTCGGTGCGTGAGTTAGCGCCGCTATTACGCCAGTTTGTCGATCAAAGTGGTGGCGGTAGTGTGGTGAACTATGACCCTTCAAACGTCATTATGATGACGGGGCAGGCAGAGACAGTAAACCGTTTAGTCGACATTATTTCCCGGGTCGATAAAGCCGGTGATCAGGATTTGGAAATCATTAAATTAAGTTACGCTTCGTCTGCTGAAGTGGTGAGAATTCTGGAAAATATCTATAAAAATCAGGGGAAATCTGAACAACCTGAATTTTTAATTCCAAAAATTGTTGCCGATGAACGTACAAACAGTGTGATTGTCAGTGGTGAACGTCAGGCCCGTGAGCGAGTGGTTGCTTTAGTGCAGCGCCTTGACGCAGAACTGGAAAGTCAGGGCAATACCAGAGTTTATTACCTGAAGTACGCCAAAGCCGAAGATTTAGTGAAAGTATTACAGGGTGTTAGCGCCACTATAGCGGCAGAAACTCAGGGCGCAGCGACTCAGGCGCAAGGAGCCCGCTCTGCAGGCAAGGGCAGGGATGTCAGCATCGAAGCTCATTCTGAAAGTAACTCTTTAGTTATTACCGCTCAGCCGGACGTCTTACGTTCGCTGGAAGATGTGATTCGTCAGGTGGATATCCGTCGTGCTCAGGTGTTGGTTGAAGCCATTATTGTCGAAGTGGCGGATAACTCAGGCGCCAATTTAGGCGTGCAGTGGATCAGTGCCCAAGGTGGTATGACTCAGTTTAATAATGGCGTAGTGCCTATCAGTCAGATTGCAGCCGGCGCTGCTGCTGCCAGAACAATAAAAGGCACTTCAACTACGAATATTGAAACAAATGTCACCACAGTGAATCCTGACCAGAATGGTGATTACACCAAGCTGGGGGAAGCCTTAGGTGGCGTAACCGGTATGATGCTGGGCGTAGTGAAAAACGATTGGGGTGCTATTTTACAGGCCGTGACCAGTGACAGTAATTCCAATATCCTCGCCACACCTTCTCTGACTACTCTGGATAATCAGGAATCCTCTTTTATTGTCGGTGAAGAAGTGCCTGTTAAAACCACCACTAGCCCAGGCTCGGGTGGCACTAACCCTTTTACCACTTTAGACCGGATAGAAGTGGGTATTAAGCTGAAAGTAACACCTCAGATTAACGAAGGTAATGCGGTTAAACTCACCATAGAGCAGGAAGTATCGGGCCGTAACGGCGATATCGAAGGCAACCCTATTATCGCTAAAAGAGAAATTAAAACTACAGTGCTGGCTGACAATGGCGCTACTGTAGTCTTGGGTGGTTTAATTGATGAAGACGTACAGCAAAGCGAATCTAAAGTGCCGCTGTTAGGTGATATACCTGTATTAGGTGCTTTATTCCGTTCTACCTCTTCAACTAAACGTAAACGTAACCTGATGATTTTTATCAAGCCTACCATTATGCGTGACGATGGTTTGCTGAGTGAAGTCAGCCAACGTAAATACAATTATGTGCGTGCGCAGCAACTGGCGCAGGGTGAAAAAGGTATTCATCTGATGCCTGGCGCTGAAACTCCAGCTATGCCTGAATTTGATGAAACCTTAATTATTCCGCCAACTTTTGATGAATATTTGCAGAAAAAAGAAGCGCAGGACAAAGGGGCTACTTTACCGGCAGCACAACCTGCAGAGCAGGGGAATAACTAATGTCAGCAGTTGATCTGAATGACATGCAGCCCGTTGCGGCCAAAGTGCGGTTACCTTTTGGTTTTGCTAAACGATTTGGTGTCTTGTTGCAGGCTCAGGCAGATGGCTGGTTGTTGTATGTGAATCCTCAGACACCCCCTACTGCATTACTTGAAGTAAGGCGTTTATTATCTGCGCCTTTTAAAGTGCAGAAACTACAGCAAACCGAATTTGACGCCTTATTGGAAGCCTCTTATCAGCGAGATTCGTCCGAAGCCCAGCAAATCATGCAGGACATTGGTAACGAAGTGGATTTAGCTTCTTTGGCTGATGAAATTCCTGAAACCGAAGATTTATTAGAAAATGAAGACGATGCGCCGATCATTAAACTGATCAACGCCATGCTCGGCGAAGCTATCAAGCTAGGCGCTTCGGATATTCACGTTGAAACCTTTGAAAAAAATCTGGTGGTGCGTTTTCGGGTCGATGGCGTATTACGGGAAGTGCTCAAACCAAACCGTAAGTTATCCAGTTTATTGGTATCCCGTATCAAGGTAATGGCCAAGCTGGACATTGCTGAAAAACGTGTGCCACAAGACGGTCGTATCAGTTTACGTATTGCTGGTCGGGCTGTGGACGTGCGCGTGTCGACTATGCCATCCAGCCATGGTGAGCGGGTGGTGTTGCGTTTACTCGACAAAAACAACTCCCATCTGGATTTAAACAAGCTGGGTATGACTCCAGCTGTGCAACAAAGTTTTTCACAGCAAATTTTAAAACCGCACGGCATTATTCTGGTCACAGGCCCTACAGGTTCGGGTAAAAGTACCACCTTGTATGCAGGTCTGACCGAGATCAACACCAAAGACCGTAATATTCTGACGGTAGAAGATCCTATTGAATACGAGCTGGAAGGCATAGGCCAAACTCAGGTCAATACTAAAGTAAATATGACTTTTGCCCGCGGCTTACGTGCCATTTTACGTCAGGATCCTGATGTGGTGATGGTGGGTGAAATACGTGATTTAGAAACGGCGCAAATTGCAGTGCAGGCCAGTTTAACCGGCCACTTAGTGTTAAGTACTCTGCATACCAATACGGCCTCTGGTGCTATTACCCGTCTGGAAGATATGGGGGTTGAACCCTTTTTATTATCCTCCAGTTTATTGGGTGTATTGGCACAGCGTCTGGTGCGAACTTTGTGTGTGCACTGTAAACAAGCCCACGAGCCAGACAAAGAAGAGCGCGCTTTACTTGGCGTTACAAAAAAAGACGGAACAGTGATTTATCGTGCTGTAGGCTGTGAGCATTGTAATCAGACGGGTTACCGTGGCCGAACCGGTATTCATGAATTACTGGTGGTAGACGAGCATACCCGCGAACTGATCCATAACGGCAAAGGCGAACAGTCGATTGAAAAATACATTCGTACTCAAAGCCCAAGTATCCGCCAGGACGGCTTCAGCAAAGTATTAACGGGTGAAACCACGCTGGAAGAAGTATTGCGTGTGACCCGAGAGGACCTGTAGTGCCAGCTTTTGAATATCAGGCTATGGACGCCAAAGGGCGTCGCAGTAAAGGTGTACTGGAAGCCGATAATGCCCGTCAGGCCCGTCAGCTATTGCGTGAGCAAAAGCTGACGCCGCTGAGTTTAGAGCTGGCTTCGCGTCAGGAAAAACTGCTGGCGTCCGGTAAAAAGTGGTTTCAATCTGGTATCAGTGCCAGTGAACTGGCATTGATTACCCGTCAGATGTCGACCTTAATCGAAGCTGGTTTGCCGATAGAAAGTGCCTTGCTTGCGGTATCAGAGCAATGTGACAAAGCCCGTTTGCAAAGCATGATGATGTCAGTGCGTTCTAAAGTGGTGGAAGGTTATAGCCTGGCTGAAGGCTTGGCAGAGTTTCCTTATGTGTTTGACCACTTGTTTACCTCTATGGTGGCTGCCGGAGAAAAATCCGGCCATTTGGACGCGGTATTAAACCGGTTGGCTGATTACACTGAACAACGCCAGCATATGCGTAGTCAGATCATGCAAGCGCTACTTTATCCTGCCATTCTGACCTTTTTTGCTATAGCTGTGATCAGTATTTTACTGGCTGCTGTGGTGCCACAAATCGTGGGGCAGTTTGAACATATGGGGCAAAGTTTACCCGGCTCTACTTTATTTTTAATAGCCGCCAGTGATTTCTTGCGGGCCTATGGTCTTTTGGTAGTGCTGGCCATTTTTTTGGCTATTGCTGCCTTTAAAAGGGCGCTGAAAAAGCCGGCCTTTAAACTGAAAATAGACACCAGGCAGTTAAAGCTGGGGTTGATTGGTAAAGTCAGCCGTGGTTTAAACACCGCTCGTTTTGCCCGTACTTTAAGTATTCTCAACGCCAGTGCCGTGCCTTTGCTGGAAGCTATGCGTATCAGTGCGGACGTGTTGGATAACAGCTATATGCGTCAGTCCATCGCCGAAGCCACCCTGAAAGTCCGTGAAGGTTCTTCGCTGAAAAATGCGCTGGAGCAAACCAAATTATTCCCACCTATGATGCTGCATATGATCGCCTCTGGCGAAAAAAGTGGTCAGCTGGACGGCATGTTAGAACGCGCCGCCAATACGCAGGACAGGGAATTTGAAACTCTGGTCACTGTCTCACTGAAAGTATTTGAACCTGTTTTAGTTGCCGTGATGGCTGGCATAGTTTTATTTATTGTAATGGCGATTCTGCAGCCTATTTTGGCATTAAACAATTTAGTCGGAGGTTAAAAAATGCAACAACAAAAAGGTTTTACCTTATTAGAAGTGATGGTGGTTATTGTTATTTTGGGTGTTATCGCCAGTATGGTCGTACCTAACTTAATGGGTAATCAAGAAAAAGCAGCCAAGCAAAAAGTGGTGGTAGATATTCAGCAGCTGGAAAATGCGCTGGATTTATACAAGTTGGACAATGGTTTTTATCCAACCACAGAACAAGGCTTACAAGCTTTAGTAACCCAGCCTACCTCTGAGCCTATGCCACGTTCTTTCCCTGAAGGTGGTTTTATCAAGCGCCTGCAAAAAGACCCATGGGACAACGATTATGTGTTAGTCAGCCCGGGTGAGATGGGCCGTATTGATGTGTATTCAATGGGGCCAGACCGTGTTGCTGGTACAGATGATGACATTGGCAACTGGAATCTGGATGCGCCGGAAGCGCAGCAAAACTAAAGCATGAAACACCACCGCGGTTTTACATTGCTGGAAATCATGTTAGTGATGCTATTGCTTGGTTTAATGGCATCCTACGTGGTGGTGAACTTTGTCAGCGAGTCCAGAACGGCACGTATTCAAAAAGAAACCGATAGGTTACAGCAACTGGTGCAGGTTGTGTCTGAGACTGCCATTTTAAAGCAGCACGATTTTGGCTTAGTCCTGAACAATAAGGGCTATCAGTTTTTGGTTCACGACGGCCAGCAGTGGCTGGAAGTGAGCGAACCCAAGTTTATGCAGTTCTATCCCTGGCCTGAAACTGTGCAGGCAGAGCTGGAGCTGGAAGGCTTAAGCTGGGCTGAAGACAGTATTTTAGGTCAGGAAGAGTTTCGTAAACTGCAGGAAGAATTGCTCGAACAGCAAGAAGAAGCAGCCGAAGAAGAAGAGAAAAACGCAGACAAAAAAGGTAAAGCTAAAGGCCCACTGAAACGCCGTGAAAAACCTTTGCTACCCAACATCTATATTTTATCGTCCGGCGACATCAGCCCTTTTCAGCTGGTCTTGGCGGATGAAACTGAGCGTCCTTTTTGGTATCAGGTGCTCAAAGGCGAATACAGTATTCCACTGACTAAATCTGAAGTGGAAAATGACAGGCCATGAAAACTAAAGGTTTTACCCTGATTGAATTGTTGATTGCTATGGCTGTGTTTGCCACTGCTGGTGCTGCGGTGATGAAGACGGCTTCTGAGCATATGAACTCCATTTCTCATCTGGAAAATATGACCTTTGCCTCTTACGTCGCCGAAAATCAGCTGAATGCAGTTTTTCTGGAAAAAACCTGGCCGTTAAAAAGCCAACAAAAAACAGTAGAATTTGCGAACCGCAGTTGGTTATGGCAACAGGAAATTCAAAAGACTTCAGATGCTAATTTCAGTGCTGTTGTGGTGAAAGTCAGCCTGGCTGATAACCCGGAAAAAGTGGTGTATCAGTTACAAACCTTTGTAGGTAAACCTGATGCCGAACGTTAAAGCGGGCCGTGGTTTTACTTTTATTGAAATGCTGCTGGCGATGGCGATTTTCGCCTTAGTGGGTTTAGCATCGGCCAGCGTTTTGTCCAGTGTGACAGAGTCTGACGCTGCGTCGCAAAAAGCAGCAGAACGTTTGGCACAAATACAACGTTTTTTCCTAATTTTAGAGCGGGATCTGGCCCAAATCAGTGCACGTCAAATTCGGGTTGAAGGTGAAGAACCTATTAAATCCCCTTTGCTTGGCGACAAGCTGATGTTGGAAAGCGAAGAGGGCGGTTTTGCTTTTGTGCACAGCGGCTGGCGTAATCCGGGCATGGTATTACCACGTAGCGAAATTCAGGCTGTGGGTTATCGTTTTCGTGAAGGTAAAATTGAGCGACTTTTTAGTTTATTTCCGGACGCAGTCACTGGCAGCGAACCTAAAGTGCAGCCTTTGCTGGATAAGGTTACAGGTTTTAAAGTGGAATTTTTAAAAGACGAAGAGTGGCTGGAAACCTGGAATGACGAGAAGTTGCCCAAAGCTATCCGGTTAACCATCACACATGAACAGCTAGGTGAAATGCAGCGTTTTTACACCTTAATGAACGGATTAACCTGATGCGTCGTCAGTCTGGTGTGGCATTAGTAGTGGTGATGATGATTGTCGCTTTGGTGGTGGTCATAGCCGTTGGGATGAGCGGCCGTTTGCAGTTGCAATTGCAACGACAGGCGAATTTACAGCAGCAACAGCAAGCCTATTGGTATGGTATAGCGGCAGAGCAGGCCAGTATCCGTTTACTGAAAAGCACTGTGGCCGGTAAAGAAACGGTGAATTTGTCTCAGGATTGGGCGCAGTTAGGAGCGACCTTTCCGGTCGACAACGGCAGCATTACCGGTAAGCTGATTGATTTACAAAGTTACTTTAACTTAAATAATTTACAGCGGCCTGCTGATCGACAGCAGGTTGGTGCAGGCCAGACGGTAAGCCAAAAAGCGTTTCAGCGTTTGCTGGAGCTAAAAGCGACAGATTTGTCGATGCCAGCTGAGTATTTAACGGCACGGGTCAGTGACTGGCTGGATTCTGATAGTTTGTTGCAAACTGCCGGTGGCGCCGAACAGGACGACTATGCTGGTTTGCAGATGCCGTTTTATACGGCCAATAGTTTGATGGGCTCAACTTCTGAATTACGGGTGATGCTGGATTTAACTCCCGCAGATTACGAGTTGGTCAGGCCCTGGGTCTGCGTGATCCCTAAAGTCAGTAGCAGTAAACTAAATATCAATACGATCACAGCGGAAAATGCAGCCTTGTTGTCGGCTTATATTCCTGAGTTGGATGAAGGCGCAGCCTCAGATTTGATAGCCAGCAGACCAGAAGAAGGTTTTGCCACTCTGGAGGAAATCTGGGCTAGTCCACAATTAGCGAGCATCAGTGTCACGGATGAGGTTAAAGCCATGATGGCAATAAATTCGAATTATTTTTTGCTCGAAACCACAGTTACTTATATGGACACCGTCTTTAATCTGGCGTCTGTACTGGTAATTGACGAGCAACAAAATGTAAAAGTGATAGCGCGGCGGTTTGGAGGCCAGTGGTGAACGAACAATTAATAATAAGACTGGGCAGTCAGCCTCAGCAGCCAATCAGTTGGTTAGTCTGGTCCGCCATCAATAAAGAGATTATCGCATCAGGTCAACTGGCATCCGCTGATGAACTGGCCGCTTTGTCAGAACGCTTAGGTCGTCGCCCTGTGGTGGCTTTAGTACCAGCCGCTGATGTGGTGTTAAGCGAAGTGTTATTGCCATCCAAACCAAACCGACAAATTATTCAGGCCATACCTTATATGCTTGAAGAAGAGCATGCCGAAGATATAGAGCAGCTGTATCTGGCTTTAGGTTTATGCCAGCAGCGTGGCAAGGAATACTGGCAGCAAGTGGCTTTATGTAAAAAAGTGCAGCTGGAACAGTGGGTTGGTTCATTAGTGGTTGCAGGTTTTCAGCCCACGCAGTTACTACCTGATGCTTTGTTATTGCCTTTACATCAGGATGGCGCCTCAGCCATAGAGCTGGCAGGGCAATGGTTGTTGCGACAGGGCCAATGGCAGGCGTCCAGCATTGAACCCGGTTGGTGGTCTGATTTTTTAAGCCTGGCGAATATCGAATTGATCCACAGCTACAGTCCGTGGCCAACAGAGATAGTTCAAAACGTACAGGCAGCGGAACCAGAGCTACCTCTGGCTTTATTGGCGCAGCAACTGCCGGAGCAACGCTTCAGCCTATTGCAGGGCCAATACGCACCAAAAAAAGCTCAGAACAAAATTTGGTCTGTCTGGCAAAGCTCTGCTTTTCTTGCCATCAGCTGTTTAGCTTTATATCTGATCACTTTAGGGGCGCAAGTATGGCAACAAGGACAACAGCTGCAGCAACAGCGGGCAGAACTGGTAACTTTGTATAAAAGCCGCTTCCCTGCTGAATCTACCCGCGATATTTCTCGTCAGCTGGCCCGTAAGTTACAAGGCGCGGGCACGGGGCAGGATGCCAGTTTGTTTAGCTTGCTGAATGATTTACAGCAGGAGCTGGCTGCGACAACTAACGTACGTTTAGACAACTTAAAGTACGACCAGAAAACCAGCGAGCTGCGGTTTCAGGCTGAAGCCGACAGCTTTCAGCGCTTTGACAACTTAAAAACCAGGCTGGAACAAAAAGGTTTCGAAGTGAAACAAGGCGCTTTAAGTAACGAAGGTGGCAAAGTACAAGGTACTGTCGCGATGAAGGTGAAAGCATGAGCCAAAAACAACAACTCCAAAGATGGTGGCAATCGCTACAAAAACGTGAACAGCAGCTGGTGCTGGGCGCAGCTGTTACTTTAGCTATAGCGGCGTTTTATTGGCTGTTATGGGCTCCACTGCATTTGAGTTATCAGACTCAGCAACAGCAACTGCAGCAGGTGAGTCAGCAATTACTGCAGGTCAGTAGTTTTCCTGTGGTCTCGACTCAAACCAAAGTGCAAGGCAGCCTTACAGACATCATCAGCTCCAGCGCCCGTAATCATAAAATTCAGGTAAGCCGGATGCAGCCTCAAAATGAGCAGATGCAGGTGATGCTAAACGATATTAGTTTTGATCAACTGCTGACCTGGCTGCATGAATTACAGTATCAGCATCATGTCAGCATAGTGCAGTTGGATTTAGCTGTAGCAGATGCGCCAGGTATGGTGCGTGTCCGTCGTTTATTGGTTGAGTCGTAAATGAATTATAAAAAAATAATCCCTGCCGCTATTGGTCTGTATTTAGTATTTTTAGTGATATTGGCGCCTGCTGCCTGGTGGTTAAAGCTGGTGACTTTACCGTCACAAATACAGTTAGGACCCGTCAGCGGTACGTTATGGCAAGGTCAGATCCAGGCAGTTTCATTGAATGGCTATGTACTACAACAGGTGAACTGGCAATTAAAGCCATGGGCTTTATTCACCGGCAAGCTCGCGCTATCGCTGGATATTGGTCAAATTCGCCAAACCACTTTGCCTTATGCGAAGGCCCAGCTTGCTTATGGTTTCTCTGGATTAGAACTGGAATCCAGCCAATTACGTTTACCAGTGGAGCCTATAATTCCTTTGCTGAAATTACCTTTGCCGTTTCAGGTAGCCGCCAGCGGTAGTATGCTGCTGAATATTCAGAACTTCAGCATGGGCAAGCCTTGGTGTGAGCAATTAGCAGGCAAAGCCAGTTGGTTAGACGCCAAGTTTCAGGCCCCTTCAGGCTGGATAGATTTAAAAGCCATAGATGCCAACCTAAGTTGTGAACAGGGTCAGCTGCAACTGGTGACAGAACCGGGTAATCCGTTGGCGTTGAATGTGACGGCGCTGATAGGTGAGCAGGGTAAATATCAGCTTAATGGCACTATGAAACCAGACGCCAGCTTGCCAAAAGAAGTGCATCAGGCGATGCAGTTTGTTGGCCGGCCGGACGCTGAAGGGCGTTTTACTCTGAAATTACAGAGTCGCTAGTACCCCGAGTTTCATTAATTAGGTGATGTCGCCTGAATATCTGCCAGTAACACCGAATAATCTTCTATAGCCGGAAACTCAGTGATAGCTCTGCTGGGTTTTTGGCTGTCGGGGTTGGCCACTGCCAATAAATGCCCTATGCCAAAACGTTGCGCTGATTGCAGAATCGGCAAGCTGTCGTCGACAAACAAAGTGCGTTTCGGGTCAAAGCCAAACCGTTGTTGCAGCTGCTGCCATAACTCCTGCTGCTCTTTGGTTACACCAAATTCATGAGTCGACACCAGCGTATCTATGTAACTGGCAAGTGTGGTGCGCTCGATTTTTAACGATAAAGAATCCGGATGGGCATTGGTCACCAGTATTACTGTACGGCCAGAGTTTTTTAATGCAGTTAAAAAGGCGGGCGTGTCGGCGCGCATCTGAATTTTGTCCATCACTTCACGTTTCAGCTCTGTGATAGGTAAAGCCAATCTTTTGGTCCAATAATCCAGACAATACCACTCAATTTTACCGTTCAGTTCATGGTATTCAGCTTCGAGTTGTTGTTTCGCTTCAGCCACACTGATGCCGCTAAGCTCTGCCCAGCGTTTTGGTAAATGCTCCAGCCAGAAGTAGTTATCAAAGTGTAAATCCAGCAAAGTACCGTCCATATCCAGCAAAACGGTATCAATTTGTCTCCAGTCCAGCATAGGTTTTTCCAGCTAATCCATTTATAGTAAGGCGATGGCCCATTGTAACAGAGGCAGTTTTATGGCGCAGCGCGACGGCAACAAAGAAAAACCGCAAATTTTAGATCAAAAACTAGTTGCTGAAAGTCGGCTGTTTAAAATTGAACAGTTGGATCTGCAATTTAGCAACGGTGAAAAACGCACCTACGAGCGGATGAAAGGCGGAGGCCGTGGTGCAGTGATGGTGGTTGCCTGTTCTGACCCCGACAGTTTTTATTTAATACGTGAATATTGCGCAGGTACCCATGATTATCAGTTGGGTTTCCCTAAAGGTTTGATCGATCCCGGTGAAACTGTGGCGGAGGCTGCTAACCGCGAACTGCAGGAAGAAATAGGTTTTAAAGCCGGACGTTTAATTCCGTTAAGAACCGTGGCCTTAGCTCCGGGATACTTTAGTGCTACAATGCATATTGTATTAGCTTTAGATTTAACCGCCTCCAGCTTACCAGGGGATGAACCCGAACCTTTGGAGCTGGTGACATGGCAGTGGCAACAACAGTCAGAGCTGTTAGATCAAAGCGATTTCACTGAGGCCCGCAGTGTAGCGGCCTTGTTCCTAGCCCGAGATTATCTGGACAAGCATCAGGATGTTTTTAAGTAGGTTATTAGAACCTGTCAAAGACGCAGCTCGTGCCGCTGGCGATACCTTATGGTCTATCTACCAGAGTGGTGACTATGAAGCCAAACACAAAGCGGATGAAAGCCCTGTCACTAGCGCTGATTTGGCGGCAAATGCAATGATCCTGCATGCGTTAACTGAACTGGCACCAGATATTCCTATCGTCTCCGAAGAAATGCATTTACTGCCACTGCGTCAGCGCCAGGATTGGCCACGCTATTGGCTGATCGATCCTATGGATGGCACTCAGGAGTTTATTGCCCGCAGCGGCGATTTTGCCGTCAGCATCGCTTTAGTTGAACATGGCTGGCCTGTGCTGGGCGTGATTTATTGGCCTAAAGAGCAAATCTGGTACTACGCCACCCGGGGCCATGGCGCTTTTAAACAGCAACAGCATTTGATCAACCGTATTCAGGTCAACCAACATCAGTCCGGTGAAGTTCTCAAAATTGCGGTCAGTCGTCGTCAGCCTATTGAGCATATTCATCAATTGTTGAATAAACCTGCCTGCTCGGAATTTATTGCACTTGGCAGTTGCTCATTAAAAAGCTGTTTAGTGGCTGAAGGTGGCGCAGATTGTTATCTGCGTTTAGGTCCTACAGGCGAATGGGATACAGCGGCTGTGCATGTCATAGTTGAAGAAGCGGGCGGTAAAATTCTCGATAGTCAGTTTGCACCTTTAAGCTATAACCAGCGTGAAACTCTGTCGAACCCGGATTTTATGGTGATAGGCCGCTCTGAAGTGCCATGGACTGAACTGATCCGTGCCCATAGCGCGACCAGAACTTTAGGTTAACTTCAGTAAGAATCGCTTTCTATCTCTCCCTGCTTTACCAATTGTCGCCATTGTTGCTTAGTGATGATGTCGACACTTTCATGTAACTCTGAATACAAAATCACCAGTTGGTTAGCTTCCAGCTGGCTTCTTACCTGAGCCACTTTATCGCTCAGGCTAATATCCTGCTCACCATATTCAGTGCCTTCGCGTAATACAAAAGCTTCGATCAGGCCTTCCAGCGTATCTGTTGATAATTGCTCGTATGGAATAAGTAGCATCAGTGTTTTCCTAAAAATTGAGCAAGGTAAGGTGGCAGTTGTTGCTCCAGATAATATTCCGCTTTAAACGGCGTATTGCCTGTAACAAAACCAACATGACCGCCATGACGGGACAATAACAACTGCACATAAGGGGGGATCTCATCAGCTTTGGGTAACACTGCTGGTGATAAAAATGGATCATCTTTCGCATGCACCAACAACAACGGAATACGCACTTGTTTTAAATAAGCTTTACCGCTGGATTTTTGGTAGTAATCATCGGCATTCTGAAAACCATGTAGCGGTGCAGTCAGTAAGTCATCAAAATCACGGATGGTTTTTAACGCCAGAATTTGGGCTTTGCTAACCGGCAGAGGGAAATCTTTGTGTCTGTCCAGTTTACGCATCATAGTAGCTTTAAGCCGTCCCAACAGGTACTGCTGATAGACTTTGCTGCCACCCTGATTAATACGCTGTGCGCTTGGAGCTAAAGCTAGCGGAGCAGAGACTGCCACAGCCGCTTTTAACACGCATTGTGCACCTTGCTCACCACAATACTTCACTAACACATTGCCACCCAGTGAAAAGCCAACAGCAGCCAGTTCACGGCCCGGATAGCGCAGTTGAATTTGTGCTATCAAGTAGGCCAGATCAGCAGTATCGCCGGAATGGTAAGCTCGGGGTAAACGGTTGGCGACACCGTTACAGCCGCGAAAATGCATCAGTACTGCTATAAAGCCCTGTTTTTGCAAAGCATGCAACATGCCAGCTGCATAGTGACTGTGGATATTACCTTCCAGACCATGCAACACCACTACTATAGGTTTAGTTGAGGCTTGATCCGGCATTTCTGTCCAGTTCAGTTGGATATGATCACCATCCGGCAAGGCCAGCATTTCTGCCTCTGTCGCTAAAGCACGACGTGGAGCCAGATACTTAGCCACTATAGTTTGCAGATGGCAGTTACGCAGCCACCAGGCAGGTTTAAAAGCCGGGGGAAGTTTTACAATTTCAGGGGCTTGCAAAATCAACAGTCCTACTTAACAATCAAGGTCACTTTCTCTGGCCGGACCACAATAAGAATGAACAGACGCCAGTTTATTTTCCGCTCGCTCGCACTGACATTAGCCGCCAGCACAGGCTATGCAGTATATCAGCATCAATCTCTGCAAGGCAGTGACAATGCAGCTGTTCTGGTACTGGATGCGTTATTGCCCGCTGTATTGATGGGGGCTTTACCTACTGAATCCGCTGCACAACAGTTGTCATTACAACAAAGCCGCGATGCTGTGCTGGAGTTTCTGTCCTACTTACCTCAAAGCCAACAGCAGCAGCTGCACCAACTGTTTCAATTGCTGCAGCAGGATTTAGCCCGGCTGGCATTAACAGGGCAGTGGTTGCAGTTGGCAGATTTGCCGCTGTCGGAGCGTCTGGATTTGTTATTAAGTTGGCGCGACAGTTATTTTTCTTTGTTGCAGCAAGCCTTTAGTGGTTTGCGTGAACTGATCTATGGCGCTTTTTATGGTCAGCCGCAACATTGGCAGGCTTTAGGCTACATGGCGCCGGAGTTCAACCCATGAGAAATCTGATTGCCGATGGTGTGGCGGCTGGCTGGTCTTATCTGGATGCTTCCACTTTAACTGCTGACAAAGAGTTTGAAGCCGATGTGGTGATAGTGGGCTCTGGTGCTGGCGGTGCTATGGCGGCTGAACAACTTAGCCTTGCAGGATTCAAAGTGATATTGCTCGAAATGGGGGCTTTGTATGAAGGCAAAAACTTTCAGCAGCAGGAGCGCTGGGCTTACCCTGCGTTGTATCAGGACGGCGCTGGCCGTAAGACATTGGATCAAAGCATAGGTATATTGCAGGGGCGTACCGTCGGGGGCTCTACTACTGTCAATTGGACGACTTCCATTCGCACACCCGACAAAACACTGGATTACTGGCGCGCCGAATTTGGTAGCGATCTTACCGCAGATAACTTAGCGCCTTATTTTCAACAAGCCGAACAGCGGCTGAATATCCATCCCTGGCCTGTACCACCTAATGCCAATAACGATAAATTACGCCAAGGCTGTGACGCTTTAGGTTGGCAATACACTGTGATTAATCGTAATGTCAGCGGTTGCGCTAATCTGGGCTACTGCGGCATGGGTTGTCCTATTAACGCCAAGCAGTCGATGTTGGTGAGTAGCATTCCATCTGCGATGCAAGCCGGCGCTATGTTGATTAGCCGGGTATCGGCCCGTGAGCTGAAATGGCAAAATGGACAAGTCCGGTCTTTGCTTGCCGTGCCTGTGGACCCGTATTTCCAGCCTGATTTCAAAATAAAACTCAGTTTTAAAGCAAAGCACTACATAGTGGCTGCCGGCGCTATAGGATCACCAGCTTTGTTGTTGCGCTCCAAAGTACCTAATCCATCCAATCGTTTGGGTAAACATACCTACCTGCACCCCAGCGTAATTTCTGGCGCTTTGTTTGAGGACACTATAGCGGGACACAGCGGCGCGCCCCAGTCGATTTATTCTGATCAGTTTGTTTGGCCTTCCAATGGACAGCTAGGTTTTAAGCTGGAGGTACCACCACTGCATCCTGTGTTGATAGCGACTAAGTTAACAGGCCTGGCGCAATCCCATGCAGCCTTAATGCAGCAGTTTAATCAGTTGCAGGTCGTTATTGCATTATTGCGGGATGGCTTTCATCCGGACAGCCAGGGCGGCACCGTATTGTTGTCTGATCACGGCGAGCCAGTAGTGGATTACCCTATTTCTGAGTATCTGTGGCAAGGCGTACAAAAGGCTTATCTGGCAATGGCTGAATTGCAGTTTGCTGCTGGTGCTAAGTCGGTGCTTCCTATCCATCAGGATGCTCTGCTTTATTCCAGCTGGGGTCAGGCCCGTGAGGCGATAAAAGCTTTATCATTACAAAAATACCGCGCTACGCTGGCATCCGCTCATGTGATGGGAGGTTGTAATATGAGTGCAGATCCAGCCAAAGGAGTGGTGAACCTGCAAGGCCGCCATCATCAGCTGGACAACTTGTCTGTATTTGACGGCTCTATCTTACCCTCAAGCTTAGGCGCGAATCCGCAGCTAACGATTTACGGCTTAACCTTGCGGAATGCTGAAGCTTTAGTGCAGAGTTTAAATCAAAGGATTAAAACGCAGCCGGATTGACTGCGCTTTTTTACTTAAAACTTTATTCGGCATGTGATGTTTTATATAAGAAGTAGCCAGCGTAAAACAGGCATAAGCCAATCACCAGAGCCAGGCCGGTAAAAGAGAAAAAGATCACCGGATCTTTAAGAAACTCTTGCCATATATTCATGATCATATCCTCGCTATTTACTGATGCTTTTAGTTTAGAAGCATCAGTGGAAGCAAAGCCTGATGTAGATCAAAGTTGGATTTTAGAAGTGTTCCAACTGCTGGCTTTGTTGATACAGATCAAGAATTTCAGCATCCAGCTGTTCAACTGGCGCGTTAATCAGTAATAAATAATGGTCAAGCAACTGGCTGTGGGGCAAGATATCGTCACTCACAGCCAACTGGTTAAATTGCTGCACCAGCAATTGCTGCTCCAGTTTTTCTGCTGCCAGCTCAGTGCTCAGTAATTGCTGACGTAAAGGCTGTTGCATATCCGACTGCAGCCATGGAGAGGGCAAGGTGCGGCGCAAAGCACGAATAGACTGAGTGACCTCAGTGCTGAAATGCTTGAGCAAGTCTTCCAGTTGCTGCAGCTGGGCTTCACTTAAACTTTGCTGCTGTTTGTCCAGATACAGTAAAAACAACAACAGGTTAATGTTCACGCCAAAGTTGTCCTGCCATTGCAGACATAAGTCTTTAACGGCCGGATACAAGCTCAGGCTGTACTGCCAAAACTGCTCAGAATTAAGAGTTTTTTTGCCAGAATTCCGCACTTTGTTGCTCCCATGCTTCCTGAGCTTCGAACCATTGTTCTTCCACTTCAGATAATTCCTTTTGGACTTTTTGTTGTTCAGCCAATGTCTTGGTCAGCTCTGCTTTACGAATAGCATCGTATATACCGGCATCAGCAAGGGCAGTTTCAATCTGCTGTTGTTGCTGGTGCAGTTTTTCTTGTAGCTGTTCCAGCTTTTCAATTTTTTGCTTTAACGGTCGTTGCAACGTACGCAGTTCCGCTTCAAGTCGTTTTTGGTCTTTACGATTTTGTGCACTGTTTGCAGTGACTGTTTCTTCAGAAGTCGATGCGGCGTTGCTGGCACGCTGATCTTGCTGCAACCACTGATAATAATCGGATAAGTCGCCAGCAAAGGGCGCTACTTTGCCATGGGCCACCAGATAAAACTCATCTGTGGTGCTGCTGAGTAAATGGCGGTCGTGCGACACCACCACTATAGCGCCTTCGAAGCTTTGTAAGGCCATCACTATGGCTTCACGCATGTCCAGATCTAAGTGGTTGGTTGGTTCATCCAATAACAGCAGGTTCGGGCGCTGATACACCAGTAAGGCCAATACCAGACGGGCTTTTTCACCGCCGGAAAAAGGCGCACAAGGCGACAGAGCTTTATCGCCGTGGAAGCCAAAGCCACCAATATAATCCCGCAATTGTTGTTCGGTCGCATCAGGGGCTAAACGCACCAAATGTTGCAGTGGCGAATCCTGCGGCCTTAAGGTTTCTAACTGGTGCTGCGCAAAATAACCAATACTAACACCATTGGCATACCAAATTTCACCGGCTTGGGGTGTTAAAGAACCAGATAACATTTTGATCAGTGTAGATTTACCAGCGCCATTACGGCCCAACAAACCTATACGACTGCCTGGCAGCAACTGAAAGTTAATCTGCTGCAAAATGGCAGTATCACCGTATCCTGCTTTGACATTTTCCATCTTCAGCAGTGGGTTAGGTAAAGACCTCGGGTCCAAAAACTCAAACTGAAAAGGTGAATCAGCATGAGCTGGCGCCAATAAAGTCATCCGCTCCAGCGCTTTGATCCGGCTTTGCGCTTGTTTAGCTTTAGTGGCCTGAGCGCGGAAACGGTCAATATACTTTTGCAGATGCGCCACCTGACGTTGTTGTTTTTCAAACATCGACTGGTGTTGTGACAAATGTTCAGCGCGTTGACGTTCAAACTGGCTGTAGTTGCCTTTGTATAAAGTTAAGGTCTGATTGTCGATATGTACCGTATTATCAATCACAGCATCCAGAAAATCGCGGTCGTGGCTGATCAATAATAAAGTGCCGGTAAAGGATGCCAGATATTTCTCCAGCCACAGCACAGCGTCTAAATCTAAGTGGTTAGTGGGTTCGTCCAATAACAACAATTCGGCTGGTTGCATTAAGGCTTTCGCCAGGTTTAAGCGCATGCGCCAGCCACCAGAAAACGATTTCACGCTATGTTGCTGCGCTGCACCACTAAAACCCAAACCATCTAGCAATACACCGGCTTTGGCTTCAGCTCTGTAGCCGTCTAAAGCATCAATCTGGTGATGCACTGCAGCTAAATCGACACTGCCGTCGGTAATTTTTAATTGCTGTAATAATGGATAAAGTTTTTCGTCACCCTGCAGCACATAATCCATGGCGGACATATCCAGCGCCGGAGTTTCCTGCGCCACAGTGGAGATAGTCCAACTGGAGGGAATAGCAACAGAACCTGCGTCAGGTTGCAGCTTTTGTTGCAGCAAAGCAAAAAGACTGGATTTGCCGCAGCCGTTGGCGCCAATTATTCCGACCTTTTGCCCCGGAAATACGGTAAGATCGGCCTGTTGCAGTAAGCAATTAATACCGCGTCGTAGTTCGACGTTTTGCAGTTGGATCATGGTGTTTTAGCCTGGACGAAAATTGGTTGCTACTCTAATCGCAAAGTGGCGACAAACCAAGAGTGCAAGCGGTATTGATGCGATAAAAGCCCGGTTTGGAGAGTAAAAATATGACAGACAGAAAGAAAAAACGCTTTATTGCCGGTGCAACCTGCCCACAATGCAAAGCCATGGATACCTTGATGTTGTTTGTTGAGAACAATGTAGAAAAAGTTGAATGTGTAGAGTGTGGCCATCATATGGCACAACCTGAACAGCAGGTGGCAAAAGCTTCGCGTGCTGCTGAACAGGTGATAGGGGTGTTCAAACCTGAATAATCAGGGATATTAATAATGCGGCGGTGGTGGCTCTTCATCTAAACGTAATATGCCACTGTCGTTGCCCTTGCTGATTTTCTCTGCCAGCAGCATCACTTGCCGTTGCAGTTTTTCGATACTTTTCTGGTGTTCGTGCAACTCGTCATTCAGGGTTTGCACCACATCTTCCTGGAATGCAAGTTTGCTTTCCAGATCAATAAGTTGTTGCTGTAGTTCTACTACTTGTTCTGTCATTGTTTGATCTCCCATACTTCGGCTACGCCACTGGAACTTTCACTGATAATCTGGCTGTCATTCAAAAATGCCACTGCATGGATCACCGCACTGGCTGGCCTGCTATTAAGAATAGCTCTGACCTGCCATTGCTGTAATTTTTTCCCTGTCGCTACATCCCATAAAATTAATGCTCTGGACGGCGAACCTGTCACTAACCATTTGCCATTAGGGCTAAAGCGGGCGGCGGTAATAATTTGCGCTCTGGATAATTCCAGCTGGCTGATTTGTTTCCCTGTTTTTAGATCCCAGATAAAACCTTGCAGTTCACTACCCGCACTAAAGGCATAGCGGCCTTGTTGATCCAAGGTTACTTTAGTGACCCGGTTTGGATGTGGAAAACTATAAACAATCTGCGCCGTTTCTGTATCCCACAAATAGGCGTAATGATCATTGGAACCTGTTAAAGCAAAACGACCGTTGGCGGACATGTCGACTGAGTTGACGTTTTCAGTGTGACCTAAAAACTCAATACGGCGTCCTGAACTTAAGGTGATATGTTGCACTTTGCCGTCGCTTTGCCCTACCAACATATGGCGGCCATAATCAGACACAGCCAAGTCGCGAATGGTGGCATCTTTTACCGACCAAAAACCAATATTCCGGCCATCATTCATTTGCCACAAAGCAAAGTTTTTGCTGTCACCCGTTAATAAGTGACTGCCATCCGGGCTTAATGATAAGGATAAAATTTGATTATCGCTTTTTTCCTGATGACCCAGCGAATACATAGCAGTATCTTTTTGCAGGTCCCAAACGGTAACACCTTCGTCTAAAGCCGACACTGCGACTCGCGTTGATTTGTCATTAATCGCAGCGCCATAAGAGGGCGTTTCAGTGTGCTGTACCTGCCGCACAGATTTTGGTTGAACTTCTGAGCAGGCAAAGAGACAAAATGCCAGAAAAATCGTCAGATATTTACCGCTATGGGTTAACGTCATTAGCACAAACCGTTAGTATAGGGACGTTGCAGAAAACCTTTAAACTTATTAAAACACAATTTTGCAGCCAAACCTGCTTATTTATTGGAGAAATACATGCGTTTATTAACTAAGGTGTCGCTGATTGCGGCTGCCATTTTAACTTTGTCTGCTTGTAACAAAGAAGCTGAGCAGCCAAAGCCTCTGGTTTTAGATACTGATGCTGCAAAACAGTCTTATAGCTTAGGTGTATCTGCTGGTCGTTTTATCGACACTACTATTAAAGAACATGAGAAGTTAGGTTTACCTTTAGCTTCAGAAACTATAGTTCGTGGTATTCAGGATCAGTTAGCTGGTAAATCTCAGTTGACTGAAGAAGAAGTTCAGAAAGTAATGATGGCGCTAGAACAAACAGCCCGTGAAAAACAAGTTGAAGTAGCAAAAGCTCAGGCAGAACAAAACGTTGCTGCTGGTAAAGCCTATTTAGAAACTAACGCGAAGAAAGAAGGCGTGAAAGTGACTGAATCAGGTTTACAGTATGAAGTAGTTCAAGCTGCTGACGGTCCAAAACCAGCTGCAACTGACGTAGTTCGTGTGCACTACACTGGTACTCTGGTTGATGGTACTGAATTTGACAGCTCAAAAGAACGTGGTCCTGCTCAGTTCCCGTTAAACCAAGTAATCAAAGGCTGGACTGAAGGCGTTCAGTTGATGAGCGTTGGTTCTAAGTTCAAATTCACTATCCCTGCTGAATTAGCATATGGTGAGCGTGATATGGGTACTATCCCGGCGAATAGCGTTTTAGTATTTGACGTTGAACTGTTAGGTATTGGCGAAGAAGCCCCGGCTGCTGAAGAAGCGCCTGCTGAGAAAAAGTAATTCTTAACCCAATAAAAAAGCGACCATCAGGTCTAATGCCGATCAGTTAAGCAAATATCAGATCGGTTGACCGATCCAGTGGTTAATGTATAAAGGCCTGCAACAGAGATGTTGCAGGCCTTTTTCTATGCAATTAGTTACCGCTTTAACCCTTGCCAATCGCTATTTCCCAACGAACCTGAATACAGGTGCGTTACACCAGCTTTTACCCGAAGAATTTATCAGCCAGTGCCTTGAAGAGGCTGGTGTCGCGACCGTGCGTCGTCGTCGATTGCCCTTAGAATCCTTGGTGTTGGTTGTACTTGGTATGGCGCTTTATCGTGGTAAAGATGTCTGGAGCATTGCGGATAAGATGCAAATTATGCTACCCGGTCGACGTGAATTGGTAGCCCCCAGCGCTGTTGTTCAGGGGAGGCAGCGGTTGGGTTTTGAAGCGATGCGGCAGGTGTTTCATCACAATCAAAGGCTGTGGCACAAGGAAGCCGAACACCCACGCTGGTGCGGTCTGCAGTTACTGGGGGTGGACGGAGTTGTCTGGCGTACACCAGATACAAAGGAAAATACAGAAGCCTTTACGAAGCCAAAAACCACAGCTGGCGAATCGGCCTGGCCCATGGTCAGAATGGTGTGTCAGATGGAACTGACCAGTCATTTGCTAGTGAATGCAGCCATGGATGGGTACAGCACCAATGAAATGGTGCTGGCAGAGCAACTGGTTGAAAATACGCCGGACAACAGCCTGACGTTATTTGACCGTGGGTTTTATTCGTTAGGGCTGCTGCACGCATGGCAGAGCAAATGGCAAAGCCGGCACTGGCTTATCCCGCTGAAAAAAGGCACTCAGTATGAAGTGATAGAAAAGCTTGGAAAGCAGGACTACCTGGTACGACTGACAACAAGTTCTCAGGCAAGAAAGAAATGGCAGTGCTTGCCGGAGTATATGGAAGCGCGGTTACTGCAGAAAAAAATCAAAGGCAAAGAGTGCTTTATCCTGACCTCAATGCTTGATACCAAAGCGTTCATGGGCGATGAAATTGTGGATTTATATAGTCAGCGCTGGGAAATCGAGTTGGGTTATCGGGAGATGAAGCAGCATCTGCTGGACAGCGAATTTACGCTACGAAGCAAGAAATCAGACATGGTCAAGCAAGAGCTGTGGGGAGTACTGCTGTGCTACAACCTTATCCGTTACCAGATGGTAAGGATGGCGAAAACCTTGCCAGGTATTTACCCTAATGAGCTGAGTTTTACTTTATGCGCGAATGCCATAGTCAGCTTATTCGAGCATGGATTTACCTTAATCAGCGCCCACCATATTCCAAAAGAACTGGATGATTTAACCCGAAAAGCCGAATTTTTTATCTTGCCGTTCCGGCGTGAAGAGCGCATGTATCCAAGGCAAGTGAAACGAAAACCGAGTAAATATGCGTACAAAAAATAATGCCAGTCAGCTTAACTGACTGGCATTAACCATCAGGTCGCTTTTTTTAAACTAATTCACGCCGACACTGCACTGGAGTGTTTATTGTGTAAGGTTTGGATCAGTTCGTCTTCGAAGTCAAAACGTTCTACCAAAGCTTGGCCTAAAATAGATAAGTCGCGGTCAAAGTTCTTTGATAAGGCTTCACCATCCACTTCCGCGTATTTGTCGTTAAACTCCAGAGCCATATCCGTCGAATTTGCGATCTTAGGATACAAAGAGTCAGCCAGTTGACGGCTATCATGGCCATTCACGGCACATTGCGAAACGATTTGCTCATAGACTTCAAAATGACCAGCAGATAAATAATCCATCAGCAGTTGGCAAAAGTGCTGGATATCTGCCAAATCAGGCAAAGAGTTCCCACTTTTTTTGTCAAAAGGAGGCAATGCAGCCAGCTCACAATAGCGAACAATCAGGCGCTGCCTTTCATCCAGCCAGTTATCTATGGCTGTCAGGCTGCCACCCCATTTCTGCTGTGCCGACTCTAAACGGGTGTACATATACTTCCCCTTACTCAAATGACTTACTGCTCTTAACCTCTAATTAAAAGAATTCTCGGATAAAGATCAACTACTTTTTTATTGGTCAGCTCAGTCTTTGGCTCTATCATACGCTTGTTTTCACGAATAAGTGGTGGAGTAAAACAAAAATGATCAAGCACAATGTGCCCGCAGCAGCCGACTTGTATGGCCACTGGTTTATTGTCAGTCAGGGGAAAATTTGGCTAAGTTCTGATGATGCTGCTCCACCTCTGTGTCGTTACGACCAATTACCAGAATTCTTAGATGGTACTGAGCCTTTGTGTTTGCTTGGTGCCATTGATGGAGTGGCTTGTTATCTGTTGAATTACACCGACAGACCAGAAGCAGAAGAACAGTGGCATTCGGCCCGTGTTTTGTTGCAGCAGTCAGCAGCCATTTTTGAACATGCAGCCAGAGCCTGTCAGGTCGCTTTATTTTTACAAACACACAGATACTGTGGTCAATGTGGCAGTTCTATGCATTTGGTGAACTGGGAGCTGGCGGCGCTTTGTCATAAATGTGGCCATCGTTGTTATCCACGCATTAATCCCTGTGTACTGATTGCAGTCGTCAATGACAAAAATCAACTGTTGCTTGCTCGCTCAGCACGACATAAAACGGGCTTTTTTTCTATTCTGGCAGGTTTTGTCGAGTCCGCAGAGACACTTGAACAAGCTGCAGTGCGGGAAGTAAAAGAAGAGGTGGGTATTGATATCACCAATTTACGTTATATGGGCAGCCAACCCTGGCCTTTCCCACATTCACTGATGACAGCTTTTATCGCCGACTATAAGTCAGGCGAGCTGGTATGTCAGCCGGACGAAATTGAAGAAGCCCATTGGTATGATCTGGATCAGTTACCGGAAGTGCCAATGGTGGCAACCTTATCAGGTCAGGTGATTCAGTATATTGCTAAAGGTGGTCGATGATTGACTGACCCGGTAGGGTGGACCCCAGGGATGGGGGAAATAAAAAAGCCACTAACGTGGCTTAAGGGAGGTGTAACTTGCGTTACCTGGACTCGTTAAAACGAGTTTCTTTATTCTTGTTCTTTACTAGCGCAGGTAGTTTATAACAGATGTATTTTTGCAGGGCAATAGCTTTTTTCGTTGTGGAAAAATAGCTTTTGGTAAAAAATAGTGACTGATCAGACATCAGTGATAAACTAGTGATAAATCAAAAGATGGCAGATGATAGATGCAATTAAAAAATGATCGTTATTTAAGGGCCTTGATGAAACAACCAGTCGACCGAACTCCGATATGGATGATGCGTCAGGCGGGTCGTTATCTTCCTGAGTACAGAGCGACACGAGCTATTGCCGGCGATTTTATGTCGTTGTGCAAAAACCCTGAACTGGCTTGTGAAGTCACTCTGCAGCCACTAAAACGTTATCCTTTAGATGCAGCCATCTTATTCAGTGACATTTTAACAATCCCTGATGCTATGGGCATGGGCTTGTACTTTGGCGAAGGCGAAGGCCCGCGTTTTACCAAACAACTGACCGATTTTATGGATGTGATGCAGCTGCCTGTGCCAGATCCGGAAGTTGAATTACGTTATGTGATGGACGCTGTGCGCACTATCCGGCGTGAACTGAATGGCGAAGTGCCATTAATTGGTTTCTCCGGTAGTCCTTGGACCCTTGCCACCTACATGTTTGAAGGCGGCAGCAGCAAGACATTCTCTAAAATCAAAAAGCTGATGTACACAGAGCCAGAAGTGGTGCATATCCTGCTGGATAAACTGACGCAAAGTGTCATTTTGTATCTGAATGCGCAAATTGCGGCTGGTGCTCAGTCTGTGATGATTTTTGATACCTGGGGTGGTGTGTTAACTCCACACGATTACCGTGAGTTTTCATTAAGCTATATGCAACAAATTGTCTCTGGTTTAACCCGTTTTGCCGATGGTCGTCCAGTGCCTGTCACGCTGTTTACTAAAAATGGTGGTTTATGGCTGGAAGAAATTGCAGCAACTGGTTGTGATGGCGTAGGTTTAGACTGGACCATCGATATTCGTCATGCTCGCTCTCGTATCGGCGATAAGGTGGCGCTACAAGGCAATATGGACCCTTCCATCCTATTAGGCACACCAGAGCGCATCCGTCAGGAAGTGCAGGCGATTCTGGATGGGTACGGTATGGGATCAGGCCATGTGTTTAACCTGGGGCACGGCATAACGCCTGATGTTGATCCGGAGAAAGCTGGCGTATTTATCGATGCAGTGCATTCGTTCAGCCGCACTTACCATATGAACACCGAAGTTGTAGAAGACGACGAGTAAATTTTCGTTGTGCTTAGAATTAAAAACGCCAGCATTGAAGCTGGCGTTTTTATTTGACCTTTCAGCTTAGAATAAACGGTTTAATCCATTCATAGCGGCAACCCTGTAGGCTTCAGCCATAGTGGGGTAGTTAAAGGTAGTGTGCACGAAATACTCTATGGTATTGCCGCCATTTTTTTGCATCATAATGGCCTGGCCTATATGGACTATTTCTGCGGCCCTTTCACCAAAGCAGTGAATGCCTAAAATCTCTTTGGTGTCGCGATGAAACAGCAATTTGAGACTGCCTACACTGGTATTGGCGATTTGAGCCCGAGCCAGATGTTTAAACTGAGCCCGGCCTACTTCATAAGGAACACGGGCCGCCGTTAGCTCTTGCTCGTTTTTACCCACAGAACTCATCTCAGGGATGGTGTAAATACCAACCGGAATATCATCAATCAGATAAGTGCTGCAGTTGCCATGAATAATAGAGTTAGCGGCGATACGACCCTGATCATAAGCGGCGCTGGCGAGGCTTGGGTAACCAATCACATCCCCGACGGCATACACGCTTGGGACTTCAGTCTGGTAGTTGTCGTTGACCTTCAATTGGCCGCGGCTATCTGATTTTAAGCCAATTGCATTCAGATTGAGCTTGTCTGTGTTGCCGGTGCGGCCATTGGCAAATAAGATACAGTCGGCTTTCATTTTTTTGCCGGATTGCAGGTGCAAAATCACACCATCATCACAGCCTTCAATCCGATCAAATTCTTCGCCATGGCGAATAGTTACACCAGAGTTCCAGAAGTGGTAACTCAAGGCGTCAGAAATTTCCGCGTCCATAAAAGACAACAGCCTGTCTCTGGTATTGACCAAATCGACCCGTACACCTAAACCACGGAAAATCGACGCGTATTCACAACCAATCACGCCTGCACCAAAAATAATGATATGTCGCACATCATCTGTTAACGACAATATGGTGTCGCTGTCAAAAATACGGCTATGAGTAAAGTCGACATTTTGTGGTCGATAAGGGCGAGAGCCTGTGGCCAGAATAATATGTTCGGCAGAGATAATCTGGTCCGGCGAGCCGTTTTGCTCTATCCGGATCTGATGTGCGTCGACAAATGAGGCATTACCCTGAAATACTTTTACTCTGTTGCGCTCATAAAAACTGCCGCGCAGCTGTACTTGTTTACGAATCACGCCGGCAGCGTGTTTTAAAATATGTGGGAAGGTCAGATTGGACGATTGATCATCCATCTGAAACAGCGGGTTTTCTTTGTACTCAATATAACGGCTGACCGAATGACGTAGCGCCTTGGAAGGAATAGTACCCCAGTGTGTGCAGCCGCCGCCGACTTGCTGATGGCGTTCAATCACAGCTACAGTTTTGCCACTTTTCGCCAGATTCATGGCTGCACCTTCGCCGCCTGGACCTGTGCCTATAATAATTGCATCAAAATCATATGTTTTGCTTTGAGTTGCTTTGACCACGGGTTCTTCCTTCGCTGACTGCATTCTTTATATTTAATCAGAAATCCTGAATGAAAGGCGATAAAAAAGGCGGCAAATGCCACCTTTCGTAATTTTTTATCAAATGCTTAAGCAAATTGAGCGGTTAGCTGCTGCCAGCGTTTTTGCTGCAGTTGCAGATTAAGCCGTACTTCCAGCATTTGCTGCTTTAAATCAAATTCATTGTACTGTTGCATCAACTGTTGTTTTTTCTGCTGCAACAGTACTTTTTTCACTTCGTAATACGCATGCATTTTTTCCATCAGCAGCTCGTACTCATGTTCAAGGCGTTGCATCACCAGTTCAGCGTCTGGCAAGTGCGACACTTTGGCCTGTGCACGTTTAAGTTGCATCTGTACTTTGGCCTTTTCGATACGGTCCGGCGGGCAGACCCGTAAATTGCGGGTTAAGCCTAACCAGGAACAGCTTTTTATCAGCCATTTGGTTGGGTCAAATTGCCACCATAGAATGCCGTTGCGGTAATCGTATTCAAAAATATGGTGGAAGTTATGGTAACCCTCACCATAAGTTAAAAACGCCAGTATGCCGTTGTCCCGTGCGCTGTTCTGGTCGGTGTAAGGCTGGTTGCCCCAGATATGAGCTAAAGAGTTAATAAAAAACGTAAAATGGTGACTCAGCACTAAACGTAAAACCCCAACGCTTAATAACATGCCGATATAGCTATCGGTTAACCAGCCTAAAAACAGCGGGATACCAAAGTTGGTTAGAACCGTCAGCAATAGGTAGTTTTTATGTTGCCACATCACTATTTTATTGTTCTGTAAGTCGCGGGCGTTGCTGTAATCCTCATAGGTGTTACTTTGATACTCGCGTAACATCCAGCCGATATGACTGAACCAAAAACCTCGTTTGGCTGAGTAAGGATCTTTATCGTTTTGATCAACAAATTTATGATGGACCCTGTGGTCGGAAGACCAGTGCAAAGCGCTGTTTTGCAGAGCAAAAGCACCACCTATGGCATAAAACCACTGTAAAACGGGATGCGCATCATAAGTTTTGTGTGCCCAGAGTCTATGGTAACCGGCTGTGATCGACATACCGCAATAACCCAAGCATAAAATAGTGGCAATAATTTCCGTCCAGGTAAAACCGACAGCTATGGCATACCAAGGCACCAGAATGGCGGCAACAAGAAAAGTGGACGCAAACAGAATGACGTTGGTCCAGATAATTGGGGGTTTATTCATTTTGGGAACTTTAGGCTTACAACTGTAAGCTAATTTAGCCGTGCAAAGTTGCAGGGTCAAGCGTTAAAATGAGGAAGAAGCAAAAAGGAGTGAGCCGTGACCCGCGCCCAACAAAAAGAAAAAACCAGACGCGCTATTATAGATGCAGCTTTTCAGCAGCTTAGCGCTGATAAGGGCTACTCAAGTTTAAGTTTACGTGAAGTAGCGCGCGAGGCAGGTATTGCTCCAACGTCCTTTTACCGCCATTTTACCGATATGGATGAGCTCGGGCTTACCTTGGTCGATGAAGCCGGTCTAATGCTTCGTCAGTTATTGCGCCAGGCCCGACATCGCATTGAAGCCAATGGCAGTGTGATCCGCACCTCAATTGAAACCTTTATGGAATTTGTCACAGGCCACAGCAATGTCTTTCGTTTGTTGCTGCGTGAACGTTCAGGTACATCGGCGGCTTTTCGTAGCGCTGTAGCGCGGGAGATTTATCATTTTGGTGCTGAACTGGCGGATTATCTGCGCAAAGAAACAGATTGCCCGGCTGAACGTGCTCAGATGCAGGCGGAAGCTATGGTGATCTTAGTCTTTCATGCAGGGGCAGATGCGCTGGATGCAACGGCAGAGCAGCGTAAACAAATTACCCAGCGCACTATTATGCAGTTGCGCTGGATGGCTCATGGTGCTGCCAGTTATGGTCGTAAAACCCAGTTGTCGCAAAGCTAAGCAGTAAGCTTGCGAAGCCAGACACCAGATTCAATATGGTGGGTGTAAGGAAACTGATCAAACAACGCGAAAGCTTTGATTTCGTGGGTTTTACTCAGCTGCTGTAAGTTCTGTTCCAAAGTGACAGGATTACAGGAGATGTAAATAATATCGTTAAACTGGCTGACAAAAGCTTCGGTGGCCGGATCTAAACCTGCCCGTGGCGGATCAACCAGAATAGTATCCAGCTGCAACTCTGATAAATCCAGGTTCTTTAATTGTTTGCCTGTCGCCATAGCCGCGCTGACATCTTCCGCCGACATCTGCAGTACCTGCAAATTGGTCACCTGATTCATCTCAATATTCAGCTGTGCGGATTTAATTGAGCTGCGGGCAATCTCGGTAGCAACCACCTGGCGGAAATAAGGCGTCAGGGCCAGTGAAAAGTTACCGTTACCACAATAGAGTTCCAGTAAGTCGCCTTTGAGCTGACTGGATATATCACAAGCCCACTCCAGCATTTGCTGATTTACTTTGGCATTTGGCTGGGTAAAGCTGTTTTCAATTTGCTGGTAACTTAAAGTGCGATCTTTCACCTTTAGCCTTTCAATAATATGGTCGCGATGCACTAACACTTTTTGCTTACGCGAACGGCCAATCAAGTCCAGTGGCCATTGCTCTGCTAAATCAGCTTTTAATAAAGCGGCTTGTTCGGCCCAATCGTCACTCAGCGGCTTCTTATAAATAAGAGAAACCAACAACTCGCCACTTAAACCACTCAGGTAATCAATCTGATATAACTTGTTCCGCAGCGCTGGACGCTTTTTCAGTTCTTCCAGCAGTACAGGCATAAAATCTGCTATTTGTTTGCAGGCCACAGGGAAGTAATCAATGCGCTGTTTTTGCTTGGTTTCAGAATCAAACATAATGTGGAACAAATCGTCCCCTTCATGCCAGACCCGAAATTCAGCACGTTGACGGTAGTGACTGGATTCGGAGCGGAACAACTCTAACTCTGGCAACGCATAGGATGCAAATAGCTGCTGTATGCCCGCTTGCTTTTCTGCCAGTTGAGTTTCATATAAATCCGGAAATACTTGCCCTAAAGCCATTGCCTGTCACCTGTTGTCGAAAAAGCGGCCTATTCTAAGGGCTTTTGCCTGAATGTCTATCAGCAAAAGCAAGCTGCAGATAAAAGTAGCAGAGCAACTGCCTTAGCGGGCGAATGTCTGGCAAAATAGCGCCATAGTTTTTCAGCAGATACTCTTATAGAAGACAGCGGTATGCGCATAGGTTTTATCGACAGTGGAGTGGGTGGTCTTTCTATATTAGAGGCGGTGCGTGCTTTAGTGCCTGCGGACTACTTCTACATGATGGATAACAGATACCTGCCTTATGGCACTAAGTCGGAGTTATTTATCCGCCAGCGCTTAAAACAACTAACCGAACATCTGCTGACTCATCAGGTGGATCTGATTGTTATCGCCTGCAACACAGCTACTACTCAGGCGGTAGATTGGTTACGTCAGCAGTTTGATTTGCCTTTTGTCGGTGTAGTGCCAGCCATTAAACCTGCTGCATTATATTGTGCTGGCGAAAAAATGGCGTTGCTGGCCACTCCAGCCACAGTCAAAGGCCACTATATACAGAAGCTGGTTGCTGATTATGCCGGAGAAAGTCAGGTGCAACTTGTTGGTAGCAGTGAGCTGGTGATGTTGGCAGAACAAAAAGTCTGGGCAGATGCTGATGTAAAAGCGCAAGTGGCTCTGGTTATCAAAGATAGTGGCTTAAATGAGTTTGCCCCCAAAGCTATTATTTTAGGCTGCACTCATTTTCCTTTTTTAGCCGAAGAGATCCGTGCGGCGTTTACTGATGCGCCAAAGTTGTTTGATACCGCCGATGCGATAGCCAGAAGGGTTCAACATTTAACTTCAGCGATCACTGATCTATATAAAGAGAAGGGTCAGGATCGTTTTGTTGCAACACAAGAGCTGACTGAGCAGCAAAAATTAAGAGTCAAACAGATGGGGTTTGGCCAGCAGAGCTGCTGGCCAGATTTATACCAGGACTAATACAGTTTATTCGTCGTTATCGTCACCATCCTGACGTTCTTTGGCTTCACGCACTTTTAACGTACGTTCCTGGAACGCAAAGTCGTTTAGCTTCTGTATCATCTTATTGGCATCTTTGGCTGCCACTTCAACAAAACCAAAACCACGGCGACGACCTGTCTGGCGATCTTTCATCAAGCGTACGTTGACGACTACACCAAACTTTTGGAACAACTCACGTACAGCATCTTCATTGGCACGGTAAGGTAAGTTACCTACATATAAAGTAGCGGTTTCACCGTCGTAGTTTGTTTTAGCTGCTGCAGGAGAACCTGTGCTTGCAATAGAGGCACCTTTGACTTCAACCAGAACAGGCACCAATACACCACCCAGCACTACACCTATGGTCACTAATACAGAAGCACTTAAAGCAAGATCAGGTATTAACAGTAGAACCAGATAAACAATGATGGCTAACGCCAGAGTAAAAGGTAAGGATCGTTGTAAATTAGCTAACATAAAGATTTCCTAAGTAATAAAGATGAAAGAGTCAGAGTAAATACATATAAATACTTAAAG